>CACZPF010000271.1 GCA_902782975.1 uncultured Lachnospiraceae bacterium | reverse complement strand
GGCCCAAAAGGATGAACATGTCTTTTATATGACGTTTTCCAGGAATTTTGGGAAGGAAGCTGCTATGTATGCGGGATTTTGTAATGTGTCCGGGGATTATGCTGCTGTCATGGATGCAGATCTTCAGGATCCGCCTGCACTTCTGCCGAAGATGCTGGAAATACTTCAGGAAGGGGCATATGACAGTGTGGCGACCAGACGCAAAGACCGCAAGGGAGAGCCGCCGGTCAGAAGCTGGTTTGCCAGGCGGTTTTATGAGATTATCAACAAGATTTCCGATGCGGATATCGTGGACGGAGCCAGAGATTTCCGGCTCATGAAGAGGGAAATGGTAGATGCGATCGTTTCCATGGGTGAGTATAATCGTTTTTCAAAAGGCATTTTCGGGTGGATCGGATTCCGGACATACTGGATGGAATATGAAAATGTGGAAAGGATCGCAGGCCAGTCAAAGTGGAGTTTCTGGAAATTATTCCGATATGCACTGGATGGTATTGTGAACTTCTCTCAGGTTCCTCTGAGTATGGCGTCCTGGTTCGGTTTTTTTATGACGGGTTTATCCTTTTTATCCCTTCTGGTCGTAATTCTCAGGAAACTGTTGTTTGGAGATCCGGTTGCCGGATGGGCTTCCACAGTTAGTATTATTGTGTTTATCGGCGGTATCCAGCTTTTCTGTCTGGGGATCATCGGCCAGTATCTGGCAAAAATGTATCTGGAAACAAAAAAGAGACCGCATTTTATCATTGCGGAAAGCAATCTGAAAGATGGTTGTAAAATAAGATAATCCATCGGAATGGACAGTGTTCGGAGAATAAGACGAATGATGAGGTCTATCCATAAAACCATCGTGCACAATGAGAAGAAAAATGAATGACACTAAGAAAGTTGGGAATCCATTAACATGGAAAGGGGTTTTAAAGTATTTTCTGTGGTATACTCTGCTCTTTATTTGCTGCTGCAGTGCTGTGTTTTACCCGTTCTGGTCTACAGGAACCGGATTGATCTATAAGAGTGACGGAATATGGCAGCATTATCACGCGCTGATCTACTATGGGAAATGGCTGAGAACAGTTGTTCGATCGGTGTTGTTTGAACATCGTCTGCAGGTGCCTTTATGGGATTTTTCGATTGGTTATGGCGCCGACATTCCTTCAACATTTTCCTATTATGTGATCGGAGATCCGTTTGCTCTCTTTTCTGTGTTTGTTCCGGTCAGATTCACGGAGGCATTGTATAATTGTCTGATAATCCTGCGCCTTTATTTTGCCGGTGCAGCCTTTTCTGCGTTCTGCTTATATCATAAAAAGAAAAAGGCAGCGGTACTTGCAGGCTCTCTTTGCTATGTATTCTGCGCATATGCTGCTTATGGAGCGCTGAAGCACCCGTTCTTCCTGAATCCGATGGTTTTATATCCGCTGCTGCTTTTAGGTGCGGACCGGGTTTTTGAGAAGAAGAAATGTGGATTCTTTATCTTTATGGTGTTTCTCTGCTCAGTCAGCAATTTTTATTTTTTCTATATGATCGTACTGGGCTGTGTGATCTATGTACTGCTTCGATTTTTTACTTTCTCCCATAAACAACCGCTGCGGGAACTGGGGCTGTGCACGTTGCATTTTCTGATTTTGGGGCTTGTCGGTTTGCTGATGGGCATGGGGCTCTTTCTGCCTACTCTGCATATGTTTTTTAATACAGTCCGCTCTGCCTCTGATACGGAAATGAGACTTCTTTATCCGCTTCGCTATTATGCAAGGTTTCCTCGTTCTTTTCTGACAGGCAGAGGGCTTGGTAACTGGACCCTGATGGGCTATGCCTGGCCCTGTGTACCGGCGCTGATCATGCTGTTTACCGGAGATCTGCCTGTGTTTAAGTGGAAATATTTCCCGGCAGAGGATAAGGAAGTGAAGATCAGGCACATGCTTCGTCTGGGATTTGTAATCCTTACGTTTGTGCTCCTCCTGCCAGCAGGCGGAAAAATCTTTAATGGCTTTTCTTATATCTGCAACCGATGGATATGGATATATGCTGCCCTAGTTTCTTTTATTCTTACCTATGTTTGGGATCGTACAGCAGATCATATTGGCCGGAAAACATGGTATCCGGCAGTCGTATCCTGTATGATGGTTCTGATTTGTCTGCATATTACATGGAACAGTTATTACAGATATGATAAAGGACATCGTAATGAGCTGAGGCTGTTTCTGCCGTACGGGCAGGCTTATAAGAATCTTATTTCCGAGCGTAATACGGAAATGGATCAATGGACACGTGAGGATACGGAGAATATCTGGAGGTTTGAAAAAAATAGTTATTCAACGACGAATGAAGCGGTTGTATACGGCTATCGGGGTCTGCAGGCATACTGGAGTCTGACAGCCGAACCGATTTCCTCTTATTTAATGGATATGCGGCTCAATCCTTATATGACTTTCAGTTATTCCGGAGTCGATTCCCGCACCATTCTGGATGAACTGGCCTCGGTTCGGTATTATATTTCCAATGATGGGTATGCGCCGTATGGGTATAGAAAGATTCTGGACAAAACGGATAAAAAGCATGGGTATGCTGTATATGAAAATGAATATGCCCTGCCTCTGGGATATTATTATAACGCTTATATCACAAAAGAACAGTGGGATGATATGGATCCCGCGAAAAGGCAAGTATGTCTGATGCAGGCAGTCGTGCTGGAGGGAGAGACTGACAATCTGCCGGAAGACGTCAGCAATGAAAAAATTACCGAACTGGAGGGTGGCGCCCAGGAAGTTCCTTTTGTTCTTAAGGCCGGAAAGAATGCACAGATTCTCGGAGAGCATTCTTTTAAGATTAAGAGAAAAAGAGGCAAACTGGAATTAGACTTTGAGGGCAAAGAGAACTCTGAAACCTATCTTCTGATTCGAAATCTGAAAGTAGAATCATCCCGAACAAGGCTTGAGGTCAGCGTGGAAGGGAAACGAAAAGCGAAGGGACACTTTGTCACTTCAAAAAACAGGTATAACTACGGGCAGAAAGATGTTCTTTTGAACCTGGGATACAGTAAAGAAGCCCAGACCCATGCTGTGCTGTCGATGAGCAGAAAATGCCGCTGCACTTACGATGAGATTCTTGTAATCTGCCTGTCAATGGACGGCTATGAAGAATCAGCAAAAGCATTATCCGGACAGAACGTACAGGTTTGGTATGGAGTGAACCGGATCCATGCCGTCAGTTCTTTCAGCCAGCCCGGAATAATGTGTATTTCCGTTCCATGGAGTAGTGGGTGGAGTGCGGAAGTTGACGGAAGACCGGTAAAGCTTTTTAGAGCAAACAGGATGTATATGGGGATTCCGCTGGACAGTGGTGAGCATGAGGTGGTATTGTGTTATTGTACACCTGGTCTGAAGGAAGGACTGATCATGAGCCTGGCTGGGTGGATTCTGCTGCTTGTTCTTTGCAAAGCAGAATCAGGAAACAAAGTCCGTAGGGATCCATGTGCAGAAATAGTAGAGAATGGAAAAAATTGACGATAATCCTGAGGATATAGTATAATCTGGTAACTGAAATATCGGAATCAGAATAACTGAATGAGAGCGTAAGAAGGCGGAAAGATTTATCTGTTAATGTAAATACGGAAGGGAGAAGGTAAGTATGGGAGCAGCAAAAAAGGTAAGGGTATCCTCTTCTAATGAAGAGACAATTTGGCTGGCGGCAATCCTCCTGTTTTATATAGGAGTATTTATGTTTCCTTTGAAACTTAGATATGGAATTCTATACTACCGGACGCCTTTTCGGTATGCCGGATGGGCTAATCTGCTGATGGTCATTGTCCTGATCATGATGATGATGACGAAAAAACAGTATGAGATAAGTGATAAGATCCTGATTATCATATGGCTGGCACTTCTGATACCGTTTTTTTATTCCAATATTACCGGGAAAATCGATCCGACGAAAGTATTCGCAGCAGTGATTAATATCTGGATGCCGCTATTTATTCTGCTGCAGAGAATGGACCGTTCTTACAGGCACAAGGTCATCCGGGTTTTTCTGATCATTTTCAACTGTCTGACGATTCTGTTCCTTTTCCTTGCAGTTTGTGAGAAAATGACGGGGGGAAAGATTTTTGAACATATTGCTCTTTTTTACAAACAGCATCATATGCGGGGGATGAATTTCAAAACATACAAGAAATTTATGGGCGGTAATCCTTTTCGTTTCTGTTCTCTGTGGGGACATGCTCTAACACACAGCCTGCAATTTAACATGTTTTTTGTGTTGAATGATATCTATTACCGGAGCATAAAAAAGAAATATCCGACTTTTCTGTTCTTTCTTGTTGCTCTGGCCGGACAGGTGCTTGTTGCCAGCAAGACGGGAATTGTTGTCGTGCTTGTCTATTCGGTAATCGCACTGTGGAATCAGAAAAAATGGTTTATCGTTTATGCAGCCACAGGAGCTGCCATGTTTGCAGGCGGTGTGTTCCGATCCCTGATTTATCGGTTTACGCATTCTCCTCTGACGACCGGACGTGTAACCAAACTTCGCGCCTATCTGAAATCAGGTCTTTATCCGATCAAGCTTCTGACAGGATACGGAACGGGGATTTCCTTTGTGAAAGAAATGCAAAAGTATAAACCAGCCTTTGAGTTTCCTGTTCTGATGCATGCTATTAACTATGGAGTGGTTTTTTCCATTTTGTATTTGGGCAGTATCTTTGTGATCTTTACGATTCCCGCTATTAAAAACAGGCAGATTGCGTCCTGGCTTGGACTATCACTTTTGTTTGTCCAGAATAATACCTACAATGGGTTTTCGCTTTGCAGCCAGGATCTTATGTGGTTTTTTGCGATTGTTCTGCTCATGGCGATCCATCTTATGGAGATGGCAGGGGAAAAGGAAGCAAGCGAACAGGGAGGATCAGTCGATTAGCAAGAAACTGGGGATTTTATCCATCAACGCCTATACGACTGTCTTGAATTTCACTTCTTCACAGCACAGTTATGTCTTTCAAGCTTTTCTGGATGCTCATGGTCTTGATAATGTAATTGTGGATTACTGGCCATCATGGTAGAAGGAGTTTTTTGACCAGAGAGTGCATGATTTGTATACGTACCATTTGGAACATCCTCTGGAGGATAAACAGGAGCAGGAAGCGATTCTGAAAAAAGGGAAATGCTGAGCAATTTCCGATCGGCGGGGAAGCGGCAGCGGAAGAATTGATATTAAATCAGTGATATTTGGGAAGGGTACAGCGATGGGGAAAGGTTCAAACGGCAGAAATGAAGGAAGCAGGATCCGGCTGATTTTTGGATATGGCTGGAAGTATACTCTGGCTTTCT
>CACZPF010000270.1 GCA_902782975.1 uncultured Lachnospiraceae bacterium | reverse complement strand
GACCTGGCGGTGGTAC
Source organism: uncultured Lachnospiraceae bacterium (assembly GCA_902782975.1). Classification (GTDB taxonomy): domain Bacteria; phylum Bacillota; class Clostridia; order Lachnospirales; family Lachnospiraceae; genus Blautia_A. Next base: position 4,837 of record CACZPF010000270.1, on the reverse strand, counting down.
GGCATATAGCGGATGTGATCGGGGTCATGTATCTCGGCCACATGGTGGAAATGATGGATGCCGAAGGGCTTTACGCCAACCCGCTGCATCCTTATACAATGGCTCTTCTTTCGGCCATCCCGATCACGGATTATTATAAAGAAAAGAAGAGGACACGAATTGTTCTGCAGGGTGAAGTGCCAAGCCCGCTCAAGGCTCCGAAGGGCTGCCCCTTCCACCCGAGATGCCGTTTTGCGACAGAAGCATGCCGTGAGACTGCACCGGAATTAAAAGACATGGGCGGCGGTCACATGGTCGCCTGTCACAATACAGATAAAATAAACTGATCTCTGATGCAGCATGACCGTCACAGGGATGAGGCTGCGAAAGAGAAAAACTTTTGAAAAATCATAGAGGAGAAGGAGAAAAGCATGTCAGCAAAAACTACGATCAGACAATTACTGGAAAGAGGAGAGTTTGTGTGGGCTCCCTGTGTATATGACTGTGTCAGCGCCCGGTGCGCGGAGATCGCCGGGTATAATGCCTGCCTTATTTCAAGCTGTGAACTGGAATTCAGCCTTAACGGAACCATGGCAGGGGTATTTAACTGGGAAGAGTTTATCGGTGCAGCGTACCGCATAGCACATTCTACAAACCTTCCGGTGATCATGGATGGAGAAAACGGAGGCGGAACGCCTTCCCGCGTATACAGAAATGTGAAGCGTCTTGCGGAAGCCGGCATTATGGCCATCTCCATTGAGGACACCAACACCGGCGCCATCTCCGGCGGCTATCACTATGGTTCCAGCCGGGGCTTTATGAGCCGCGAACTCTTTGCGGCCAATATAAAAGCAGCCTGCGAAGCCGTCAAAGGAACAGACTGTATGATCATTGCCCGGACCGACTGCAAGGGCGGCGGCGCTCCGCAGATCGGGGCTATCGCCAATATCGGAGGAATGGGGCTTGACGAAGCTATCGCCAGGGTCAAACTCGGGGTCGAAGCAGGCGCGGAGATAACGATGATCCAGAATATCTGCCACGCGGACTGCGAAGAGGAATGTCTGCGTATCAAAAATGAAGTTCCCGGTTACAGATTCTATCCGGATGTACATGCGACGGACGGCAAGCCGGACTGTACCTTTGAGCAGATGCAGGAATGGGGCTTCCACCTGGTTTCCAACCATGTATCCATGAAATCTGCCTGCCTTGGCATGCTCGATGCCATGCGTCATAACTTTGAGGCGAAGAACAGCGTATACAGTGAAGTAAACGATGTTCCCGGTATTATTCCTCATGAGTTCCAGCCCTTTGAATTTAAGGAAGAGATCGAGCGTGACCAGATGTTTATCCGCTATGAGCAGGAAGTGGCGGAAAGACTGAAAAAATAAAATCAGCATTCAGCAGCGGGTCAATGCAGGACAGCGTTGCAACAGGAGCAGATCAACGATGATGAAACAGCTATTTGAAGGAAAAACTGCTGTCGTAACGGGTTCCGGCCAGGGTGTCGGCCGTGCCATTGCGATGGGGCTGGCCATGCATGGCGCGAAGGTGATCACAAATAACCGCAGGCCTGGTTCTACCGGGAATGCCATGCTGACAGAGGAGCAGTATGCCCGCCTTTCCGATGAGAAAAAAGCCTGGTATGACAAAGTGCAGGAAGAACAGAACGGGGATGCTGAAAGTACAGCGGCAGCGATCCGCAAAGCAGGAGGGGAAGCCATGGCCTGTTTTGCAGATATATCGCTGTTTGAAGACGCAGAACGTCTGATCGATACAGCAGTAACGACTTACGGAGGGATCGACATTCTGGTCAATGTGGCAGGCGGTTTTGGCATCTGCGATATTGACCAGATCACGGAGGAACTCTGGGACAAAGTAACCTCTATAAAACCAAAAGGGTATTTCAATACCATGCGATTTGCCATCCCGTATATGAAAAAGCAGCATTACGGACGGATCATCAACTGCACCAGCCGGGCTTTTATGGGGGATGTGATCAAGCACGCAGAGTATTGTGCAGCCAATGCCGGTGTGGTCGGGCTGACCAGAGGAGCAGCGATCGAACTCCGGGAATACGGGATCACCTGCAATGCTTTCGGCCCCTTCGCAAAAACAAGGGCTGCCTATGAACTGGAGGCGCTGAGCCTGGTAAAAGAAGGGCATCTGATGGCCGGAGAAAAGGACCTGGTTCCTTCCTTTGACAGAACGCCTGAGCCGGACAGAGTGGTCCCCTTTATCCTTTATCTAGCATCGGAACATGCAAAGGATATAAGCGGAAGTGTGTTTACCTTATCCGGCAATGCCATTCAGCTTCACCAGGAGCCGGTCGTATGCAAAATGCTGGAAAAAGCCGGGGAAGAACCATGGACAGTGGAAGAGCTTGTAAAAAGTGCACCAAGGATGCTTCTTAAAAATTACAGGAGCATAGCAGATCAGGATCTGTAAGAGGACGACAGTTCAGGAGGGACTTTGGAAATGTATGATTTTAAGCCGATATCCTCACGCATCCGGGAAATGCATGATAAAATTCGAAACAGAGTGATCCAGCATGATGCAGAACGTGCCATGATCACGACCCGCTTCTACCAGAACAATGAAACACTGGTTCCCTTCATGAAACGTCCGCTGCTTCTGAAGGCCATCTGTGAGGAAATGACGATCCGCGTGGAGGATTTTGAACGGATCGTCGGGAATACTTCAAAAAACTTCTGCGGTGCGGGTATGCAGCCGGACTGGACAGGCGTTGGATGGATTCCCAATGCGATCAGATCCGGGCACTGGACTCTCTGGGAAGACGGTCTGTATCATAATCCGAAAGAGGAAGGCCTTCCCATGTGCATGGCGCCGGAGGATTATGAGCAGCTTTTGTCCATCGAGGATTACTGGAAAGATCACAAGTTCTCGGATGTGGCGGGCTCCTGGGTACCGGAAGGATATGAGGAACTGTGCCGTGTCAATGTGTCGGCCAGCAGAAAAGGAACCCCGATCCTCAACATCCCCTCCGGCCATCTGACGCCGGGATTTAAAAAGATCATCGAAAAGGGTTATAAGGCTATCCGGCAGGAGGCGCAGAACTGGCTGGATGCACATGTCAATGATCTGATGGGCGATGACGCCGAAAAGGTAAGGTTTTATGCGGCTGTCGTGCCGGCATGCGAAGCAGCCTCCATCTATATCCGCCGTTACGGGGATAAATGTCTCGAAAAGGCGGAAGAATGCCAGGATGAAAAACGAAAAACGGAGCTCCAGGAGATGGGCAGCAGCCTTCATCATATAGCGGAATATCCCTGCCGGACCTTCTGGGAAGCCTGCCAGGCTGCTATTCTGTATCAACATCTTCTTAAGATGTCAAATATGGGAGACATCGGTTCTTTTGGACGGTTTGACCAGTATACCTGGCCTTATTTGAAAAAGGAACTGGAAGAGGGTAGTATGACTATGGAAGAAGCGCAGGAGATCACGGATGCTTTCTTCCTTAAGATCAATTCCATGTACACGGGCGGAGATCCGAAGCTGGTGCAGATCACCGGAATCGGGAATACCTATCTGCATACGACTATTGGCGGGATCGACCCGGATACCGGGGAGGATGCCTCCAACCCCGTTACCTGTATGGCACTGGAAAGTGTGGGAAGGCTCGGGCTTCATGACCCGACCATCTCTCTTCGAACACACAAAGGAACGCCGGATGCTCTGTGGAATCTTGCCATCGAGACCTCTAAACGGGTCGGCGGCCTGCCGCTGTTCCAGAATGACGACGTGATCATTCCGGGAATTGTGCAGGAGATGGGGTTTTCTCTTCGGGATGCAAGAGATTATGCCATCATCGGCTGCCAGGAGATCACGGGAAGCGGCAATGATTATGCAGCAGCCAACGGTGTCTGCCCGCCCCATTCTACCATTCATTACAGCGTTGTGCTGGATATGGCTCTGAATAACGGGATCAATCCCATGAACGGGGAGCAGGCCTCTATTCATACGGGTTATCTGTACGAAATGACTTCCTTTGAACAGGTTCGGGAAGCCTGGGCGCGCCTTGCGGAGTATTACCTTAGGGCGCAGGTTTCCATGAACAATTATATGGAGTACCTGGTGCAGTACCTGACACCGCATGCGATTCTTTCTATTTCTCTGGACGGATGTATGGAATCCGGAAAGGACTGTACCGCAGGAGGAGCAAAGTACAATTCCTATGGCGGGACAGGGACAGGCCTTGCGACCGTGGCGGACTCCCTCACGGTGATCAGATATATGTGTTTTGACCAGAAGAAATGTACCACCCGGGAACTGTATGACGCGGTGATGGCCAACTGGGAAGGATATGAAGCCCTGCGCCAGCAGATCATCCACGAGGTTCCCCACTTCGGGAATAACGATCCCTACGCGGATGAGCAGATGAACTGGGTGCTGAATACCTATTACGGCATGTGCAGACGGTGCTATTCTCAGCGTTCCAGGATCTTCAAGGCAGGCCTGTACGGCGCGGCAGATCATGTGCATCAGGGCTACACGACCTGGGCCACACCGGACGGCCGTTTGGCGGGAACACCCATCGCCGATGCGGCGAGCCCCGTACAGGGCCGGGATACCCATGGACCGACCGCGGTTCTCGCATCGTCACTGTGCTATGATCATTCGTGCTTCATGGACGGAGTGTGCCTGAATATCCGGATCCATCCTTCGGCTCTTTCGAATGATCCGGGAATTGAAAAACTGCGGGAAACGGTGAAGACGTATATGAAAAACGGCGGTGCCGAAGTGCAGTTTAATGTTGTTTCGACAGAAACCATGAAAAAGGCCCAGACATCTCCGGAAGAATACCGGGACCTGGTCGTTCGCATCGCCGGCTATTCCGCCT
>CACZPF010000269.1 GCA_902782975.1 uncultured Lachnospiraceae bacterium | reverse complement strand
TTATATCCGCCTGGATCCGGACGTCTGTGCTGCAGAGCCGGACACCTGGGGAACATTGTCTGCATTTTTCCTTAGTGCGACAGCCTCAATTAAGTCAAGGTACTGACCTTGGTAGATGCTTTTATTTTCTTATACCGACATCCGTTTGTCCTGTAGTTTGAACATCCGTAGAATTCACCATATTGCCCATCGATCTTTCTCAGCTGACCGCCGCACCAGGGACATGACCATCTTTCGCGTTTGATTTCATCCTGTTCGGTTTCGATGATCTCTTTCGCAAAAGAGGACATGTCCCATTTTGTTGTGATTAGGATAACCTTTTTCCTGGCCCGGGTCAGAGCTACGTAAAACAGCCGCCGTTCCTCAGCATCCGGGAACAGGTCATATTGTTCTAACAGCATTTCAACCAGAGGCGGATTTACAACTTTGCTGGGGAAGCCCATCCGGGTTGCCCGGTTGTTGATGATAAATACAAAGTCAGCCTGCAGACCTTTGGAACGATGTGCCGTATAGAAATAGATGGTCAGGTCATTCCTTCCGGTCAATTGTACTTTGGGCGTCTGGCGCTGCGGGTCGAATGAAAGCTGAAGCTCTGCATGTCCTTTCAACAGGTCTGCGTCGAAACTGTACCGACCAATCAAGAACACACTTGCATTTTTCGGAAGCTCTTCCAGTTTTCGAATCATTAGCCCGATTGCACCCTGTTCCGTATTCGCATAAATGTGGCCGAGAGCCGGCATGGCGGAATCATTTCCAGACTTGATGTATTTTTTGATCTGATTTGGATTTTGCATGATGAAGTTTCCTGAGATATCGATCAGCCGCTGAGAGAACCGGTAGGTAGTCTGTATGCGGCTTAACTCAGCACCTGTCCAATAACGGCTGTAATTCAGGATAAAGCCTATATCACTTCCGGCAAAACGATAGATACTCTGCCAGTCGTCTCCAACACAGAACAAAGTGTAATCAGACTGCTGCCGCATAGCGTTTAGTAAAGAATACTGCGATGCGGAGATATCCTGGTACTCATCCACGATGACATACTTGAACTTGTGTACAAACGCCCCGCTTTTGGTCAGATCTTCGGCACAATGCAGCATGTCTGTGAAATCAATCGTATTGGTTTGAATCAAATGCTTCTCATAATGTTCGAATACTGGCACTGTCAGTTCTGCCAGCGGCCGCTGTTTCGGCATGGCCTTTGCGCATTCTGAGAGAAGATCCGCCGAGGAATATCTTTTGTTCCTGGAAAGTGTAATCACCGTTGACATGGTTTCCGCCAGGGTTGAAAAGATATTGGTCTTGTTTTGCCCGCTCTTTTCTATCAGCTCATCCAGGCTCTTTTCCTGAAGCACAACGCCTGCTTCAGTCAAACGCTTTTTCAGGACATCAAGAAGAGCGCCTTCCATGTTCTGGTAGGCAAAGAGTTCGATGAGTGTGGTGCCGTGTTCTTTATGGAGGGCCCGCTTCCACTTCATGGATTCCCGATATATTTCTGCTGCGGACTTCCCATCCTTCCCTGTCCAATATGCCGGCACTTTGCCTTGTCTGTTGATCCCAAAGTATTCAATATAGATGCCATACTCTGGAAGAAAGAAATCCGGGCAATACTGGCGGTATTTTTCCGTCCTTGTATTTACCGGATATTCTGCTTCATAGTCATACTTCACTCCATGTTCCAACAGGAAGTTCGCGATATGCATCTCTCCATAACTCTTCACATGTTCTCCAATAAGCGTCACAGGGGGATTGGTTTGAAGGTAATCCTGGTACTCGCCCATGGATTCGAAAGTAAATTCATTTTCTTCCTGAACATTGTGATGAAGCAAATACTTCCGCAGCTTTTTTTCATATTCCGGCTGCTTGGATAACGTTTTCAGCTCGCCAAGGACAAAAGTCCGCATATCTGTCTGGCTGATTTTCGGCGTGACATGCTCAACATGACGAATGATGTCGTAACCAAGTTTGTGGAAGGTTGCGACATAGATCTTCTGTGCAGTTTCTTTGAACAGCCGGTTCTTCATCTCCGCAGCTGCCGCATTAGTGAAAGACAAGACCAGAAATTCCTGGGGCTTTATCTGCCCTGTACGCAGCAGATATTTCACTTTACCAATGATTGTCGTAGTCTTTCCGGTGCCGGCTCCGGCAATTACAAGATGGCTGTGAGCATCCTTAACGATACAGGTCATCTGCTGCGAATCCAGTTCCTGCCCTTCAACTTTACCGATGATTCCCCTTGCAAAACAGATTCTTTGTTTTAAGACGGAATCATTATGCTGCTGAATATCAATCGTAAAATTCTGCAGAGATTTCTGAAATGATTGATATGCTGAATTCAGGGCATCATAGGAAGACCCCTTAAAAAAGCGGAAGGACCTGAGTTCTTTTTCAGCTCGCAGTTCAATATCCTTGCATTGATCGAGCAGTGTACTGTATTCGGAAAGAGCAACAATGCCGGTCATTCCAGAAGTGAATTCAGTCAGGGAATTCTCCGACGCTTGAAGCTCTGCAATTAACTGATCAATCTGAGGCTTCCGCTTTCCGGATAAGTCGGAAGCGATACCAGATATGAAATTGGAAAATGTATTGAATAGACCCATCTCTTATTAACCTGAGAGCACTATGTATAAAAGTTAGATTTCTTTTCGAAGAAGAAAGCGCAGTTTGTCATGAAACGATTTAGGCATTTTCTCTTGATTAAGTGCCGCTTCTGCATTTCTAAGCCTTTCACACAGCCCTTTGTTAATTGTGCTCAATGCCTTTTTGTTTAACAATGCCTTTTTCAGGCTTCTGTTTTTTGCATGCAAAGCTTTAGAAGTTTGGGAGGCGCGCACTGACAGATGTTGGTTCTTCTTTCTTACAATTCCTGCCTCTGCAATAAGAGAAGCTGTTTTTTCTTCTGCCTCCGAATAATGAATCTTTAAAACGTCCAGTTCCTTGCACATATCCTGGTTTTGAGACTGAAGTTTTTTGAGTTCCTCCAGCTGATTCTTTAAAAGTGCATTCTGCGCTTTAAGCTGTTTTAACTGAAATTGAAGATCTTTTACGGTTTCATCTTGCCACTGCTTTTTCAAATACTCCAGATAAGCAAAAACAAGAATGTCAGAAAGAGCGGTTTCATATTCACGGCTTACTACCTTCTGGGAGGAGGCATAGATTGTGTAAACGGAGAACAAAACACGTAAATAATCATTAAGATCATCAAGAAGTGCACGCTTTACAATAATTGCTTTGTATTTAGGAGACCAGATGCCGACCGCTTCCTGACCATTCTGATCTGAAGCGATAGTTTCAGATATTTTTACTTCGGGATTTTGGAAAGCGTACTTTTTCTGTAAAAAGTCAAATACCTGAGTACTATAGCTGTATACGTATGCCTCACGCTGAGAAAGCTGTTCTGGAGGAACAAAGTTGTACTTAAAGCTATGTCTGTAGCTTTCAACAACGTTCTCAAAGGTGCAAACGTGGGAGCAGATCTTACTAAACACAGCATCAGTTACAAAGATTAACTCTTTTCCGCAGTTGTTTAGAATTTCTATCTGATGATTATCAAGACGACTTCTTTCTGAAGGAGTCATAAAAACGCTCGTTCCAGATCGGTTAAGAGCGATTGCGGCATTGGCGGAAATATCGACCCATCCCGTTTCGTCTTTGTTTTTGCCGGCCATAACCTTGCTGATGTCATCGACAAGGGTTCTGGTTACATTCTGTGAAGAACAGTGTTTCAGTATATTCCTTATTGTTCCGGCATATGCAGTCCTGGAAACACTAATGCGATCACGATCCATCGCCTGGATTATGCTTTTGCTCGGTTTTGTGATGTTGTACGAAAAAAGAAAGTTCTGTTCTTCCGCAATTTTCAATCCATTGACATAGATGCATCCAGGCAGATCAACCCTTTTTGGATAAACTTCACCGTAACGATTTTTTTCCAAAGGGCTGGAAGTCTGATTTAGAGAAAGGAACATGGATTCAGCAACATCGACAGCATGTTTCTTCACGCCGTTTAATACAACTTCCGTTCCCATAATGCCTGGACGTTCGGGCTTGTCGAAGATTGCGTGAAGAGTTTTAACTTCAAAGTCCCGCTTATTAATCATATCCAGGCGGATTGTGGAATAGCGGGAATGTATTGTAACGTCGATGTTATTGCGGTGGAAAACAGCCAAGGCATCCTTAAGTCCGACACCCTTTTTCCCAATGACATAGTTTACCGCATGCTTTTCTTTGCTTTCATTCTGGGTAAAGTGCTTGTATTCCAGACCTCTGCCAAAATCCCGAATAGTACAAACATAGCTTTTGTATGTTATCTGTATAGGGGCTGTGTCTGTAAGTTTTTGCTCATCCAGGGCGTTTGCGATGATCTCTCGAATTGCATGCTCAACGCCCCAGTTATCAAGGACATCTTCAATGTTCAGATCAAAATATTGAGGCATTATCGTTACCCCCAGAGATTTATCGATCAGTTTATACTTATCATAGCATGCTTCTATGGAATGATGCATAGAATATCAAAAATATAGTAGGCCCATTTCAAAGGTATAAGGAATAACGGATTGCCTCAAAAGCGGGTAAAATAACCGTGTTTCTTGTATTATTTACGGCAGAATTAATGTATTAACGTGATGAAATATGAACAGAATATGTGATATTATGACTTAAGCGCAAAGAGGGAGGGAGATAATATGAAGATCATCTCTAATATGGATGAAGCAATGGTACATATTTCCGCAAACACTCCTAATTGGGTTCAAGAAGTTTATGATAGGACAGGAATTTGGACCAAGTATACGCAAGCAAAATATGGTTCTTACATTACATTGGTTAACAAGTGCGGGGTTTCACGGATTGACGACGTTTTTGATGACCATGATAAGGAAAATGAGTTTGTAGA
>CACZPF010000268.1 GCA_902782975.1 uncultured Lachnospiraceae bacterium | reverse complement strand
CTTCAAGGCACTGCCCTGGGACGGCACGTCACCGGATTACAGGGACATCTGCATGAACCAGGAAATGAAGAATCATCCGATCAGCCCTTACTTCGGATTCAACATGAATACAAATGCGTATGATGACATCCTGGCAGGTGTTGCTTCTGCTTACAACCAGTATTACAGGATGATCAACTACGGTGCATATATCGATGAAGACTATGAAGCATACCGTACAAAGCTGAACGCAGCCGGGTTTGAAGACCTTCTTGCCGGCTACCAGGAACAGCTGGATGCGTATATGGCAGGAAAATGATTAAGATAAACTGAACATTAACGACGTTTGATACACAGTGCGTCCCTGTCTGATATACTTTAAGGCAGGGACGCTTTTACGGATAATCAAAAGGGACGGTTCTTTGACTCACGGATTATCATTTATGTCATCGATCGGAAACTGTTCGATATCTTTTCTTTTTTTAAACTCCATAAAAGTCAGGGAAAGATAGATCTGGCATATCGTTCTTCCCGACTCCAGAGATAATTGCGTCAGTTCCTGAAATCGTTCCAGCCTGCGCTGAATCGTATTTCTGTGAGTCGCTAATTTATCTGCTGTTTTTTGTATGGAAAGCCCTTCTTCGATAAAAGCCCGGACTGTCAATAACAGTGTTTCCGCATGCGGGTAGGTCCTTTGCAGATACAGCAGCTGAAAGAGACAGTAATTATCCAGATCTTGTTCTCTGAGATCGTAAGCGATACTACTGAAAAACATCCTGTAACCATGCAGAAGACCAGTGGTCTGTCCAAGGTACTTCGCGATATCCAGCAGCTTTTCCGTCTGAAGATACTGAGACTGAAAAACTGACATGTCTGAAAAGGGTTGGCTGACAGCACAGAGATAGCCTGTCTGTTTGAAATAATCCTTCAGTCTATTTTCGTTCTTAAAGAGAAACTGTGCGTTGTCTGTATTGACAAGAAAGACAAGACGATCCGGCTCCAATAGATGCTTGATCCATTTTGTGTCCGGAATAAGCATCTGGAATAATTCGCGGATCAGCATTCCCGGATCTGTCATTGCAAACTTACTGTCTGTGTGCATGGTAAAGATATACAAGGTCTGAATACTTTTAAAGTCTGCATAGTCGACAGCATAGGCAAACTCCCCATTGGAGATATATTTCCCTGACAGCAGTTGTTTCAGGATTATCGCATCACGGCTGCTGGATGTGATGCTGTAGGGGTTTCTCTGCAGTCCGAAAGCGGCAAGGTCACTGAGATACTGAATGATCGCATCGGTAACCGGAGTAATTTGATTTTTCAAGATCACGGTGCAATGAGCAATGTTTTTTCCATCGCTGATGATCGGATAGATTCTTCGACCGAGAATGCCTTTCTCTTTGTGGTAATAGGTAAAAGGTGTTTTTGCGGAATGAAGGGCAGAAAAGTAGTTATTGAAACTATGATCCTGGGCGAAATCCAGAGAGATAAATCCTTTCTGTGTATATTCTTTTACGATCGCATCCTGTTGCATATGAGCTGCAAACTGTTTTCCCATAGCGATAGGTTCTGAAGTCAGATTAAAAACGCTGATCGGATTCTGAATTAGTTCTTCCGCATAGTTGACAAGGTCTGTCAATTCATAGTTTCTGGTATAAATATTATATAAAGCATTTTTCGTCTGGTAGATCACGAGAAGATCAGCGAGCAGAAGCTGAAGATCTTTTTCCAGTTTTTTCCCCTTTCCATTCTTTGTCAGACGTATTAAGGAAGCCTGACAGTGACTGCAATCGATCTTTGTTTTATCTGGATAGAGAATACAATTGCTGGGGTCAACCTGATTCAGGACCGAAAGATCAATCTTTTCGCAAAGGATCAGGGTATTATGTGTTCCCAGTGGAAAAGACTGATCAATATCGCAAATGGTCAGGTGGACAAGGAACGGCTCTGTGCTGTTAATTATGACCGGACCATAGGGCTCTAATCTATCTGTCAAATAATCCAGTGTGTTCAATGTTCTATCCTTCGTTAGCTGCTGTGTCTGTCCCAATATTTATAATGTATTTTAGAAATAACAGGTTAATTCCGCAACATTGCTTTTGACAATTGGTGCACTGCAAACATTAAAGCTCAGTATCATTTTTAAATGTAAATAACGCACCAAAAATACATTATATGTGGTGTACTACACACATTGTGAGTACGAACCATGATTGCTATTATAAATATATAAGGTGAGGGGAATTAATGACACCGAAAGAGAATGTTCTTAGCTGATCGCGCCATGAGCCGATCGAATGGACACCGATCATGATGGCAGACTTCGCAGGATTCGGCTTTTCAACATGCACAGAAACTTAGAATAAAAGAGGTATTAAAAGATGACAGAGCGAATCAAAAGAATGAGAGAACGTCAGAAAAGGAAATATGAGATCTGTATTGAACGGTTTAAGATCTATGCGAAAACAAGCCAGGAAACTGCAGGCGAAGCTGAGGTCCTTCGCAGAGCACAGTTTCAGTATGATCTGCTGACACAAATTCCGATCTTTATTGATCCGGATGAACTGTTTGCGGGACATGGAGCAAGCCGCCCGCATGGTCTGGAAATCGATCCAAATAACGGAATCTGGGATAAGGATGAAGTAGCATCCCTGCTTTCCGAAGGATATGGTTTCCAAGCCGGAGATGAGGAAACTCTGTATGAATTAAATAAGTCAGCAAATCCTTACGGCTTAAATGATGGTGTTGCAGAAGCAGTCAGAGGAAACGAGGAACTGACCAATTTTATGAAAGCCGGAATTGCACTTCCGCCATGGCGTTCCTTTGAACGTGGAATGCAGCTAGGCGGAGGATATGCGATGGCCGGACTCGGGCTCGGACCGGGTCAGTGTCTTGTCTGCCATGATTATGCCGGCGCATTGGAAAAAGGCCTGAATTCTTATATTGAGGAATGTGAAAAGGGAATCAGCGAGATCACCTTTAAAGAAAAAGGCGATTATGATAAGTGTCTGTTCCTGAAAGCTGTTAAGCTTTGCCTGGAAGGTGTAATTGCCCATGCAGAAAGGTATTCTGCGTTGGCAAAAGAAATGGCGGAAAAAGAGAACAGTGAACAGCGGAAAGCTGAACTGCTGCGGATCGCGGATATGTGCAGCTATGTTCCGGCACATTCTCCAAGGACATTTCTGGAAGCTGTGCAGATGTACTGGTTCCTTTTCCTTACGGTTGGTGTTCCGAACATTACTGCCGGAATGGGCCGTGTGGATCAGATCCTGTATCCGTACTATCTGGCAGACAAAGAAGCCGGACGCATCACAGATGAAGAAGTGATAGAAATCTTTGAGATGATCCGAGTGAAAAATATGGACCTCGGAAGCCTTGGGGGAAAATCCAGAAGAGAGTGTGAAGACGGAGAAGCAAAATGGCATAATATGACGATCGGAGGAGTCAAACCGGATGGCAGTGATGCAACGAATGAGCTGAGTTATCTGATTTTGGAAGCACTGCTCAGATGCCCTACACCGCATCATACGATCACGATCCGTGTCGCGGATTCCACTCCACAGGATCTTCTGATCAAGGGGCTGGAGTGCCAGAGAAGAGGTCTGAGTATGCCTGCATTTGTTTCAGATGATACCTATATCCGGTTCTTTACGGAATATGGTGCAGATATCGAAGATGCAAGAGATTACTGCATGACCGGATGCCTGGACGGAAATATTCCGGGAAGATCCCGTTCCATGACAGCCAGCATGTTTGTTGTTCCGCTGTTCCTGACGACCTTCCTGAATAACGGCAAAGATGTCAGGACCGGATTGCCGCTGATGCCTGAAACAGGAGATCTCGAACGCTTTGCAACATACGAAGAGTTTGAATCAGAATTCAGGAAATCATTTACGAAACTTCTTTCCGTAGCTCATAAAAGATGCAATCTGCAGGTTGCGACCATGCAGAAGTATTTCCCGGATCCTCTGCGTTCCGCGTTCATGGAAGGCTGCATTGAACATGCAACGGATTATCAGGAACTCCCGATGAAATTTGAAAACGGAGAAGCACTTTGTCCGATTGGAATGGTCAATCTCGGCAACTCCCTGTACGCAATTAAAAAACTTGTCTTTGAAGACCGGAAAGTTACACTGTCTGAATTAAAGAAAGCCATGGATGCAGACTGGGAAGGATATGAAGATCTTCGAACTATCTGCTTGGAGGTGCCGAAATACGGCAACAATATTTCGGAGGTGGATTCGATCGTTGCGGAATACTATCAGTTTCTGGTCGATCAGAATGATCAGGCAATCACCATTCTCGGAGCGCCGGTGAAAACAACTGCCGTTTCCATTACGACACATCAGCCGGGCGGAATGCTGACCTTTGCAACTCCGGATGGAAGAAAAGCACATTCGATCCTCGCGGATGGTGCTGCTTCACCGATGATGGGTCAGGATACACACGGACCACTGGCGATGCTCTCCAGCGCGATGAAGATCCCGCAGGATAAGTATCAGGGTGTACTCCTGAATATGAAATTCCATCCGTCAGCATTAAAGACAGACGCCGATATGAATAAACTTGCGATGATGATCCGAACCTATTTCAAAAATGGCGGAAAACATATTCAGTTTAATGTCACCAGTAAAGAACGCCTGGTGAAAGCACAGGAAAAACCGGAAGAGAACAAAGACATCATGGTCCGCGTTGCAGGCTACAGCGCATACTTTGTGGATCTTACCAGAGGCATGCAGGATGAGTTGATCCAGCGTACGACCAATGTGTCGCTAGCTTGATCAGGTCTGAATATCCCGGGAAAATTCCTGACAGCAGCAGTTCCGATGATCATTATGCTGACTGTCTCCGATGCATGGAATGGATCCAGCGCCTGTTATGTACAGTTATCTAAGATAATGCAGAAAGAAGTCATTGACAGAAACGAACAGAAAATATGATTTTGGGTCATGAGCAGCTTACAGGTAAAAGGACATATATTTAATATTCAGAGCTATAGTATCCATGACGGTCCGGGAATCCGGTCAACGGTTTTTGTGAAAGGTTGTCCACTGAACTGTCTCTGGTGCCAGAATCCGGAGTCAAAGAAAACGCAGCCGGAGCTGATGTTTTACGCACAGAAGTGTGTCCGGTGTGGAACCTGCGCAAAGGTGTGTCCGGTCCAGGCGGTACACTATGAAATCGGAGAACATCCTGTTACAGACCGGAGTGCCTGCAGTGCCTGCAGTGTCTGCGTGACCGCCTGTCCTTCAGAAGCCAGAGAAATCGTGGGGAAAACCGTGACGGTTCTTGAGGTGTTGGAAGAAGTAAAAAAAGACAAGCTGTTTATGGACGGTTCCGGAGGGGGAATGACGATCAGCGGAGGGGAGCCCCTGATGCAACCGGAATTCACGGCAAATCTTTTTGCTGCTGCGCAGGAAGAAGGAATACATACCGCAATTGAGACCTGCAATTTTGCCTCTCGGGATGTGGTGAAGCAGGTATATGAACATGTGGATCTTGCCATATGTGATATCAAACATATGGATTCAGCCATCCATAAAAAACTGACCGGTGTCCCGAATGAACAGATTCTGGATAATATCTGCTATATCCGAAACGAACTCGGAAAGCCGATGATGATCCGGACTCCGGTTGTCCCGGGATATAACGGCGATCTGGAAAACATCGAGAGAACGGCGCTTTATATCCGAGATCATCTTGGGACGGATGTTATTTATGGGCTTTTGCCATACCACCGTCTGGGAGAGTCCAAAAGCGGGAATCTTGAGCTGACAGATTATGAACTGCATGTCACTCCGCCGGATGACTCTTATATGCTGCAGTGTGTTGAAGCCGTTGAGAAATATGGGGTGAAAGCACAGATCGGCGGATGATCAAAGTTCTTTAGGGGGG
>CACZPF010000267.1 GCA_902782975.1 uncultured Lachnospiraceae bacterium | reverse complement strand
GCTGATCCCGTAGGCAAACAGAACCGACAGAAAGAGACTGGCGACGGTGCCGATCAGAGTCACCAGGATCGTCATCAGGTAGGCGTGTCCGATCGTACTCCAGCGCATCGCGATATATCGATAGGCTTCCAGACTCAGCTTGCCTGGCAGAAAGGTAAAACCTTTTGCATTTGCCCAGTCATTATCCGTAAAAGATGCCGAGATCAGCAGGATAAACGGAAGAAGTGCGAAAAGTGTAAACAAAACACAGATGGCATTGGTCGTGATCTGGGTTTTTACGTATTCTTTTGTTTTCATATCCGCCCTCCTCTGTCAGAACAGTGCACTGCTGCTCTGGAATTTCTTTACGATCTTGTTGGCCGCCACGATCAGAATGAATCCGCAGATCGACTGGTAAACACTGGCAGCTCCGGACATGGCATAGTCCGCATTCTTCATCAGCGCCTGATATACGTAAACATCGATGGTCCTCGTATAGGGATAAAGCGGTCCGGAATTTTTGGTCACCTGATAAAACAGACCGAAATCCGACCGGAACACCTGCCCCACGCTCAGAATAAACAATGTAATAACCGTCGGTTTTAACAGAGGCAGTGTAATGTTCCGGATCTGCTCCCATTTTGTGGCGCCGTCGATCCGGGCTGCTTCAAAGTAATCCATGCTGATGCCGACAATGGAAGAATAATAGATGATCATACTGTAACCGATGTTTTTCCATGTATTGACAACGACCAGGATCAGAGGCCACCAGGTTTTATCCTGATACCAGTTGACCGTGTTCAGTCCCAGTGAGGGCAGCAGCGTCTTATTAAAGAAACCATTCTCTGCAGAAAGGAATGCATAAACAAGATATCCGATGACGACCCATCCCATCAGATAGGGAAGAAGGATCAGGGTCTGGTATGTCTTGGATGCCTTTTTGGAGGCTATCTCATTCATGCTTACTGCAAGCGTAATAGCCAGGATAGTCCCGACCACAAAGAAGATGGCGTTGTAACCGATAGTGTTTCGGGTAATGGTCCAGGCATCCTTTGTGCCGAACAGAAAGCGGAAGTTGGATAAACCCGCCCAGTCACTGCCAAAGATTCCCTTGGTGTAATTCATTTTTTTAAAGGCGATGATGATGCCGAACATAGGCATATAATTATTGATCAGCAGATAGCAAAGCCCGGGCAGCACCATCAGATAAAACGGCCACGCACGTTTGAACCGGCTCTTCCTTCTCGCGGTATTCATCTTTTTACCTCCAATCCTGCCCCTTATCGCAGATCGGACAGGGAAGATCTGTTCTTTCCTGTCCGATCCACTCCGCCTGCTTATTCCTTTCTCTCCTGATTGAAGATCCGGTCTTTATTTCTGCTCAGCAGCCCAAGCATCCAGCTGTCTCTGATCCTCTTCTATAATTTTCTCGATTCCTGCTGCTTTCAGGGCATCAATAAACTCGGGAAGCGCTTCTTCCGGATTTAAGCTGCCTGCATTAAAGCTCTGGCAGTACTGTTCCATAACGGTTTCCACGGCCGCGATCTCGGCAGAAACAGAGGATGTGTCGAAACTGTATCCCATAGCCGCTACGATCCTTTCATCCGGGATCTGCTCCTGACATGCCAGCAGACGGGCCATTCTGTCGATCGGAGCCGGATATACCTGGAACATTTCAAAACGGTTGCCCCACAGACCGTAGGGATTTACATACGGAAGAGAAAGGACATCATCGGACAGATACTTGATCACCTGGTGCGTTCCGTCATCTTCCACGACTTCATATTCTTCGCCTTCAAAGCCGTACTGTACCAGATTGGCGGCATCCACATTTTTGATCAGATAATTGATGGCTTCCACTGCCTTATCGGGATGTGCGGAAGTGATCGGTACATTCCAGTTGATCGCGCAGCCGATCGACTTGATGTGAGGCGCAACGGTCTTAAACTGAACCATTTCCTGATTCCAGCCGGAGGTATCTACCATGTCAGAAGTCGGTTCTACATACCCGAAATTGCCAAGATAATTGTCCTGATAAGCGCGGCTGCCATATTCGCTGTCGATGGCTGCATCCGGCGCGATATAGCCCTTCTGTGCCCAGTCGTAAGTCAGCTCGCAGAGATGTTTGTATTCTTCGGTCTCGAAGAAATTGTAAACCGTCAGATCCTTGAAATCCCGGTTCAGCATCAGAACGCCGCCGGAATAGCTTCCTGTCAGCATGCAGCAGGGGAAGTAAGCGTAGTTCAGAGGTTCGTAAGTATTGTTCCAGGGAGCGAACATATAAAAGCCTTCTCCCTCGCCCGCTGCGACTGTATCGAACATTTCACCCAGTTCTTCCAGCGTGTAGATGCGGTCATCATCTGCTTCAAAACCATATTTATCGGCGTACTGCTTTTTCATGAGGTAGCCGTACATGTTGTATACCTGATCCGCACAGGTCGGCAGACCGTAGAGATGTCCCTGATAGTAGCAGCCAGCTGTCTTAACAGGCGCATACTCCATGATATCCGGAATCAGATCTGTGTACTCATCCAGTGGAAGGATCAGGCCTTTTTCTACCAGAGCGGAGAGAGAAGTAAAGGCTGTCATACATACATCCAGCTGTTCTCCAGAAGAGATCATCAGCGTCGCGTCCTGCTGAGATTCCATAAGGCCTGTGGGAACAAAGGTCACATGAACGCCGATGTCTTTTTCCATCATCTCGTTCAGAGCATCCTCCATGCGGTAAAACCCTTCGCCCACTTCACTCTGGGAAGGGAACTGCCAGAAGATCTCGACGATTTCCTGCTCTTCTGCCTGAACGGGGATAAAGCTCATAAGACTGCCGGCCATAACGGCTGACATAAGAAGTGCTGCTGCTCTCTTTGCTTTCATTTTGTTTTCCTCCTTTGTACCGGGGTTTGTTTTTTGATGTACTAACCTTATCAGATCCCGGGGAGGATGAACAGAATAAAACCAAACACAAAAAACCAAAATTCAAACCTTCTTTACATACTGACTGGGGGAAGTACCAAAGGTTTTTTTGAACGACAATGCAAAGTTGGAATAGTTGTGATACCCGACCATCTCGGAGATGGCATAAACGCTGAGCTTTCCCTCAAGGAGGAGTGCCTCTGCCAGCTTCATCCGTTCTCCGATGATATACTGCCCGATGGATATTCCTTTTGCCTTTTTGAAGATCCGGTTCAGATAAACCGGATGAAGCGCCAGGTAATCGGCTGCCGCATTGACGGACAGATCTTCATCCTTCAGGTTTTCGGCAATGTACTGCACGGCGTCCCGGACGATATCCTCCTGGCTTCTCTTTTCCCCGTAGACATCCTTTGCCTCCTCCACTGTTTTCTGAACAGAGCTCTTTCCCAGTTCCTGGTAGCGTCTT
>CACZPF010000266.1 GCA_902782975.1 uncultured Lachnospiraceae bacterium | reverse complement strand
ATGATGCTGCCGCTGGTCTTCGTCCCAGCCGTATGTACATATACCTTTCCACTCGGGGAGGACATTCCGATGGCAACGTTCTTGATCGCGCCGCCAAAGCCCGCCATGGCATGTCCTTTGAAATGGGAAAGGATGACCCAGTCGGTGTAATTTTCCGCGTGACTTCCCACAATAGCCTTATCAAGGCGGACACCTCCGGTCACCGGCCACTCCGTCTCCCCTTCTTCGTCCATAAGGTCAAAATCTGCAATAGCTGTAAAACCATGGTCTTCCGCTACCTGTTTGTGCATGGCGGAACTTGCCCTGGAGCCGCCATATGCTGTATTACATTCAACAATGGTGCCATTCAGCAGATGTACCAGATCTTTGATGAGTTCCGGCTTTAAGTAATTGCTTGCCGGCGGTTCCCCTGTAGAAATCTTAACCGCCACATTTCCCTCCGGTTCCCAGCCAAGCGCTTCATAGACCCTGACCAGCCCATCTGCCGAAATGTCCGAGGTGTAATAGACAGCCGGTATATCCGGCCCCGTTTCAGCGATTCCGGGGAACGCGCCCGCAAATGTCATCACGCCTGTGAGCAAGGCAGCCAGGATTCTCTTTTTTCGTCTTTTCATGAATATCCTCCTCATCTGTAAGCACAAGTTTTCAGTAGTTTATATAAGATCATACAGATGCCATTCTATCTGATTCTGGATATTTTCTCTTGCCGCAGGTCGTGCGCATCCTTCATATCTGTGCTGTATCCCAAAGCCAGTGCGATTACGAAATCATATCCTTCCGGACACTGCAGCTTAGCTCTTAGCTCATCGGCCTTATCTCCCTGGAACGCAGGCTTCGGCAGTCCAAGGATTACACTTCCGATCCCAAGTCCTTCTGCGGCAAGCGCCATATTTTCGACTGCAATTCCGCAGTCCACATCCGTCCAGGGAAAATCCTTCTCCCCAAAAAGAAAGACGACTGTAGGTGCGTGGTAGAATATCTGGAAATCGGGATCCGCAAAACGTGGGCTGCCGCCCTTCCCCATCACCTTTGCTGCTTCATCATGTACTTTCTGGATCAGTTCTGCATTCTGGACCACGGAAAAATGCCAGGGCTGCCTGTTTCTGGCACTGGGAGATTGAAGACCGGCTGTCAGGATCAACGTAAGGACTTCCTCCGGTAATTGTTCTGCCTTATAAACTCGATGGGATCTGCGGTTTGAAATTGTCTGTAATACGTCCATAGCTGCCTCCTTTACTACAAAACGCTTTATGATGGGTTTATCTATGCATTCTTAAAATTAAGATACTTTGATATTGTATGATTGTAAAGAAGAAATCAAGCCTTTCTTATAAAGTTTTTCTGCGGCTGTTTCTTTTGCATCCGGTGAAATATCTGTAAAGAAAACAGGACGATCCTTTTTAGATGAAGTAACTCATTCAAAAGGATCGTCCTTGTGCATTAGCGCGATTTTCAACGCCTTTTTTTAATGAAGTATACAACAATAATAGCTGCCAGAAGAACCAGAGCAGAGATGCCGACAAGAAGCCATGTATTTTCCGGATAGATAACAGCTGTCTCCTCATCAGATTTTGCAGCTTCATCAGCATCAGAATAGGATATTTCAAAGGGGTTCTCTCCGGGCGAACTCATCTGAAAATCTGTGCCGTCAGGCATTTCGCCTGGGCCGCCGGGCTTCTGAGGCATGCTGCTGTTTGGAAAGTCTGCCGGCATTTCTCCGGGATTTGAAGGCATTGCGGAGGATGAAGATGTTTCATCTGACATGACATCTGTATTGCCTGCAGCAGTATTTTCCGGCATGTTATCCTGACTGCCGCTGCCATCCGTTCCCTGCATCTGCATGCCAATTCTGCCATCCGTTCCCTGCATCTGCATGCCAATTCTGCCATCCGTTCCCTGCATCTGCATGCCATTTCTGCCATCCGTTCCCTGTATCTGCATGTCATTTCTGCCATCCATTCCCTGCATCTGCGTGCCATTTCTGCCGCCTCTGCCATCGTGCATCTGCATGCCGCCCATGTTGAACGTTCCACCGAACATGGAATTCCGGGCATCTCCAAAGGAAGTGGATACCTCATTCAGGGTTATCGTTTCTGCATTGTCTCCAGTCACGATCGTATAGGTGTTCCCGATGATCATTTCAGGAAGGCTTAATGATATAGAAGAGAAGCTGCAGGGAACAGTCCAGAAGGAAAGAACATTTCCTTCTTCATCTTTCAGCTCAACAGTCGAACCTGCTTCAACACCTTCTGAAATAGAATAAAGAATAGAGGGTTGTGTGGAAGAAGAGCCGAATGCTTCTGCCATTGCGCTGCTTCCGCAGGCTATAATCGTACCTCCATGAATTTCGGAAGTGCCGCCGTATTCGCTGCCATAGTCAATGGCATTGTTGCTGCCGCTGTTTGTGAGGCTGACATAAATCGTGCCTCCGGTGATAATGATGTCACCATTTGAATCCAGACCATCCGCATCCTGCCCCTGGTCATTTACAATCAGAACATTGCCGCCGCTGATATGGATCCAGGAACTGCTGTCGGTTTCTTCTGTACTGCTGCTGTCGGAAGATTCAGGAACAGGGACAGAAGCATCCTCCTGTGCGGGGGCGTCCGCCATCTGTCCAGGTCCCCCCGTCATCTGCCCGAAACCGCCTTGCATGCCGAACAGATTGGTTCCACCACTGGCATTAAACCCGTCATCCTGCGGGTAGATGGTCACATCTGCACCATACATATCGATCTGGAGTGCTTCGAGGCCTTCGTAACATTTATTGATGAGAAGCGTTCCGTCCAGAATCGTGATTTGGGAATCGGAGTGGATCCCGTCATCCTCCGTTGAGATGGTGATATCTCCACCCGCTATTGTTACATCTCCGACCGTATGGACGGCATCGCCGGTACTTGTAATCGTCAGGCTTCCGGATTCCATATAAAAATAGCCATCCTCATTCTTTACAGCGATGCCGTCGTCCCCGGCAGTCAAGGTAAGATCTGCGAGACAGATGCGGAAACTGTCATTTACATTGATGGCATCTTTTGGAGCATCAATAGAAATCGTTCCTCCCGTAATGACAAGGTCATCGTTTGCCTCGATTCCGTGTTCGTATCCCGCAGTAATGGTAAGACTCCCGCTCCCGTTGATCGTCAGATCATCACTGGCAAAAACAGCGCCGTCATGTCCCGCCTCCAGGGCTTCATCAGAGAAAACCTCTCCACAGGAAAGAGTATTCTCTGTTCCTTCCCGGAGAGTCAGGAACACTTTATCAGCCTGCAGAATCTGAATACAGGCGTCATCTGAACAGGAAATCTCAGCACCTGCAAACACCAGCCAGACTTTGGAAGAAGAATGAGCATCCACAATGATGCTTCCGTTATCAAGAGTTCCGGAAATGACAAAAAAGCCGCTGTCTGTAATGATCACATTTTCATTATATACGTAGGCATTCTGGCCGGTAACCCTGGCACTGCTGCCATTTAGAGAGATGACAGCGGTTGAAGGGACCTCAGGTTCTCCGTTCAGGTCATTAACAGTGAAGTAAGAAGAGTCAGAATTCTGTTCGGCATCTTCATCGACAATAGCCTGGACGCCCAGTGAATGGCCATTCATAAAGAGGACTGTCAAAAGCAGCGCACAGATGACAACAACGACACAGATTCGGTCTATGTGTTTATGCGTTGACAAAATATCGCCTCCTTATCCCATATAATCGCCGTTGTAGCTCACCAGGACGGCACTCTCAACGCCGTTCACTTCAGAAAGAACATTCACAAAATCTGTATTATCATCTTTCAGCCGGACTTCAAGGTTTAGTTCTACCAGACCCTTTTGCGCAGTTTTACTCTTTACAGTGCAGCGTTTTACATTTTCATGCAGACAGGCAAGCGCTTTGGATTCGCTCTCATGCCCGTCACAGCGCAGAACGACAATATAGGGATTGGACATATCTTTATGATTGGCAAAGATCAGGATAATGATACCGATCAGAACACTTCCGAATACGGCAAGAGGAATCATGCCGGCGGCGAGAACGATGCCTGCCGCAATGGACCAGAATAAAAACGCAATATCGAGGGGCTCTTTAATAGCGGTACGGAAACGGACGATAGAAAGCGCACCGACCATACCAAGAGAAAGGACAACATTAGAGGTAACAGCCAGGATCACAAGAGTCGTGATCATGGTAAGTGCTACGAGAGTTACACCGAAGCTTGATGAATACATAACCCCGGCATAGGTTTTCTTATAGATGAGAAAGATGAAAAGTCCGAGCGCGAAGGCCAGAACCAGAGCCAGTACCATATCCAGAATACTGACGGCATTAACATTTTCCAGAAAGCTTGATTTAAAAATATCATTGAATGTCATATCTGTTTCCTTTCATAGTCGCAATTACCTGTCGTAATTACCTGTCGTAATCAGGCATAGATCCTGCCGGATCATAATTTCTGTTTCTGTCGGATTAAAATTTAGTCAGGTTATAAGAGCCTGTCTTAATCAATCATAAATTCTGCACTGTGCATATTTGGAAAAGGCGGTGACTCTGCGTCCCGGTGTCTGAACGGCATCCCGGATTATGGAAGGGAGATATCCATCCCATTTGACTTCCAGTATAATGACAGGTTCACCGGCCGGAATCGTGACACAGTCCGGATTTAAAAAGTCTGTGCAGGAAAGACCGGTCCGGATATTGTAATCAAAAGTCACCCGCACATTGCCGGGTCGGTAGATGAAGGGCTCTCTGGTATAATCCACGATCGTTTTTGGCCGGAGACCCTGGTAACGCATTTTACAGTACAGCTCCCGGATCAGATGATCTGGTGAATCGAGCATCCAGTTTACCTCGCCATCTATGATCTTCTGCACCTCCTCCTTTGTCAGGAGGGCACTGTATTTTGTTCCGAGGCCATTCAGCTTGCTTTTCTTTTCCAGATGGATCAAGGAAGTATCACCATTGTAGCAGCGGATCCGGAATTTCTCTCTCCTGTTGACGCCGTCAATCTTCTCCCGCAGTGCTTTATCCTGCAGGTTATCAAAATATAGGCTCCGGATCAGATAACGGCCGTCGATGGCATGAGGATCGGACTGTGCAAAAGTACGGAGTCTTGTCCGTATAGACAGAAGGTCTGTCCATGAGATCTCATGTTTCCACTCGTGCCGATACTGTAAATCCATAAAATTCCCCCTTTCCTGATGTAGCTTAAAATAAGTAACTGCAATACTTCCTGTACCGATTGAATAGCGAATCAGACCGGCATCTGTATGGTCAGATATAAACAGATGAAAAGCATGCGCTTATAGATGAGCATGAAGCTTCAAACAACTTCAATGCCTTGCACTTCTAAGGAAGCACTGATCAATTCAGTGCTTCCTTAATGAGAAGTTATCATTCCGCAGCAACGCTTTGCAGCTCATGACCGGATCAGTATAAATGGAATCTGTGAAAATCCTGTGTTTTGTTTGTGGAAAAAATGTGTCTGGCGAATAACTATAACAGAGAGAAAAACAGACGAACCGGGAACACACGGAACAAAGAGAACAAAGCGCACCTGCTTCATGGACATCCGGGCTGTTGTCTGCTATAATCGATTTGAAAACAAACATAAAAATCACAGATGGAAGCAGCCAACAGGTGCAGTAAACGAATGTAAAAGGGATAACATAACAGAGTTTTCAGATAAGGAGGGCCGGCTTTATGAAGATTACATGGATAGGACATTCCTGCTTTGCAGTGGAATCGAAGGATTATAAGATTGTCATAGACCCCTATAAGGATGGGTCGGTTCCAGGCCTCAAACCGGTAAGGGAAACGGCGGACCAGGTTCTTTGCAGTCATGAACACGGCGACCACAATGCAAGGAGCTGTGTGACCATTCCGGCAGAGAGCGCTTTCAAAAAATGTCCGTTTTCCATAACGCGCATTCATACCTACCACGATGAATGCCAGGGAAAGAAAAGAGGGACCAACATTATCCATATCCTGGATGATGGAGAAACAAGACTTGCCCATATGGGAGATCTGGGGTGTGATCTTACAAAAGAGGAGATCGAAGTATTGAAAGACATAGATGTCATGCTGATACCGGTGGGCGGCTTCTTTACTATTGACGCCGCCTGGGCAGGTAAGATCGCAGAACAGACTGGTGCGGCGATCGTTGTTCCCATGCACTTCCGTTCGGAAAAATTCGGCTTTGATGTGATCGGCACGGTCGATCAGTTTACGGCTCTGCGGTCCGACGTGGAGGAAAAAGACAGCAGCACCCTCCTTCTGCCGGATGCCGGCGCGAAAGGAACCATCGTGCTCAGACCTTCCAACGAAGCGGATTAAAAACACGGCGGTAAAAAGGAAAGCCTGTAATGGAAAAGGTGCAGTGAAATCATTTTATACAGGCAGCAGAATCGTGAACAAACTGCAGAATCGTGAACAGACTGCAGAAACATGAACAGACAGATATCGGATCTTATCAGGAACCCATGTAGAGGGGTATATATCAAATGAGAAAAAAACTGTTTTTGTTTGATCTGGACGGGACTCTTTTAACCGATGAAAAAAAGGTAAGTCCCGGAACCATGGAAGCCTTGCAGAAGTATACAGAAGCCGGCAATATCTTTGCCATCTGTACCGGACGGGCAATTGAAAATGCCCTTGAGGTTCAGGAAAATCTGGGGCTCGCATTCCCGGGAAGTTATGTTGTCGGTTATAACGGCGGCGAAATTTATGATTATTCCGGAAAAAAGAGTATCTACAGGACAGGCGTACCCCTGGAGATCGTGGAGCCGATCCTGGATCTGGCAGCTGATATGGGAATTCATTGCCAGACGTATAATCTTAAATATATCCTATGCCGGGATTTTAATGAAAACCTGACTTTTTATCGCAGGTATCTTAGGACATCCGTCATCATAACAGACCATGTGATAGAAGAACTGACGGCAGATCCCGGCAAGATGATCGCCATCGAGATCCACGACCGCGCGAAGATCGAGGCGTTCCGGGATGAGATGGTTCACCGATATGGCAGCCGGCTCTCCATCATGTTCTCTAATCCATGGTATCTGGAGATTATTTCCAAAGAGGCCAGCAAGGGAAACGCCCTTCTCAAACTGGCAGAATATCTCGGGATCCCCATCCGGGACACCTTTGCCGCAGGGGATGAAGAGAACGACATTTCCATGATCCGTGCTGCCGGCACCGGGATCGCCATGAAGAACGGGAATCCTTCTGTTCATGCCGCCGCGGATATCGTGACAGATACAGATAATAACCATGATGGTCTGGCACAGCTGATCATGCAGGCAGGCGCATAACGATCATGATGGCCGGGTGGCGCTGATCATGCAGGTCGGTTCCTAACGATCGGGATGACCGGACATACACGGAGAACTTAACATAAACGGAGGATGCGACGATGAAATACAAAACCCTGGACCTTTTTACAAAGAAATTATCTTATCTTGTCTATGGAACCAACGGAATTATGTTCGGGGATGATCCGGAAGCGGCAGCAGACGTGCTGGACAAAGCCTGGGAAACCGGCTTTCGTGTGATCGACACAGCCAATTCCTACGGGAATTCTGAAAAGAATATCGGGTACTGGATCGCCAGACGCCCTGTCCGGGATGAACTGGTCCTTCTCGATAAAGGATGCAACCCGGGACAGCATGGCTCCCCGGATGTATTTTCGGGAGAGACGATCCGTGAACAGATGAACCGGTCGCTGGATCTTCTGCAGACAGATTATGTGGATATGTACCTCCTGCACAGAGATGATCCTTCAAAGCCGGTCGATGAGATCGTGGAAACGTTAAACGCTCTTAAAGAAGAAGGAAAGGTACAGCATTTCGGCGGCTCCAACTGGTCGATGGAAAGAATCCAGGAAGCCAATACTTATGCCGGAGCCCACGGGCTTCAGGGTTTTACCATCTGCGGACCTTCTTTTAATCCCGCCGTCAAGGTGGGCGATCCCTGGGGCGGCAGCATCAGCGCGGCAGGGCCGGATAACCGGCTGTTTTATGAATGGCTTGTAAAGACACAGCTCCCGGTATTTGCTTATTCAGCCCTCGGCAGAGGTTTCTTTTCCGGTAAGTACCGTACGGGAGGCCCGATTCCGATCGATGAGGTCCTGGGAGAGGGGACGATTCTCGAGTACAACTGTCCGGAAAACGTCGAAGTGCTTAAAAAACTTGAAAACCTGGCCGAAAAGAAAGGCTGTAGGGTCTCGCAGGTCTGTCTTTCCTGGGACCTTGCCCAGGGACTCAATCTATTCCCGCTGGTCAATGCCTCTTCCAAAGTACACATGGAGGAACTGGCAAGAGCCGCCGATGTTGAACTGACGGAAGAAGAATGCTGCCTGTTCTGACAGAAGAGCGTATATTTGAGAAGGATGAATAACAGGAAGAACGAGTATTAAGAAGAATGAGTATTGAGAAGAATGAGTATTGAGAAGAATGAGTAT
>CACZPF010000265.1 GCA_902782975.1 uncultured Lachnospiraceae bacterium | reverse complement strand
GAAAAGGAAACTGCTTCACCGGGAACAAAAGCTGAATACGAAGAAATAACGGGATATTATGGTCTGCTCCTGTCTGAAAAAGACCAGTTCACGTATCAGGAAATCGTACAGGGGCTGGAAGAAGGTCAGGAATCTATTGCTCTGACGGGGGCGGATGCGTCGAATATTGAAACGGTTTATAAGGCTGTTTGCAATGATTACCCTGAATTTTTCTGGCTGACAGGCGGATACAGCTATGAAACCACGTCATATTTATTTGGCGGTCCCGGTTCCTTTGTCCTGAAACCCGATATCAGTTATGATCCGGAAAAGCTGAAGGACTGCAAGGAAGCTTTCTCGGCTAAGACCGAAGAAATACTGCGCAGCGCTCCGACCGATGATGTTTACGAAAAAATACTGTATATTCATGATTACATTGTTGATCAGACGTCATATAACTATGATGACTATATAAACAACAGGCTGTCTCCCGATGATGAATCGTATAATGCCTATGGCTGCCTTGTACAGCATTCAGCTGTCTGCGCCGGATATTCCGAAGCTTTTCAATGGCTGATGAAAGCCAGCGGAATACCCTGTATATGTGTTTCGGGAAAATCATTGAAGAACGGTGAAAATCATGCGTGGAATTGCGTCATGATCGATGATGCATACTACTATATTGACGTTACCTGGGACGATCCCGTACATACGGATGGGGGACCGGAAACCATAGAGCACGACTATTTTTGTATTACAACAGCGGAGCTGCTGGAAACACACATCATAGAGCCGGGGCAGAATGAACCCATGTGTGTGGATAATAAATATGACTACTATGTTCATAATGGTCGATGGTTTGATCATTATGATCGGGAAGAGCTGCTGCAGGTAATAAGAAATGATATCGGAAGCGGAAAGAATATATCCGAGTTCAAGTTTTCTTCGAAAGAAGATGCAGTGCAGGCTTATAATGAATTGATGGAAGATAACCGCCTTTATGAGATCAGCAGCGCAAATCGTCTGGTGTTCAGAAAAAGTGGGAATGAAAGGATCTTTTCTGTAGAATTTGTGAGAGAGCAGTAAATATAACAAGGATATCTATCAAGGATATCAGAGATTCTTTTACAATCGGTTGATTTCCAGCCCCTGACAGCAGGCAGACGCAGTTTTTTTGAAACAATACGGAGAGGTGTGTAAAGTATTTACTGCCTCTCTTTTTTTGCGCCTGAGATACTGTACCGGCGGTGTATGTTTGATCTTACCCGGGAGTCCTATACTTATAGTCAATGTAAGAAATAATCAGACGAAAAAAGTCCCGCAGATAAGCTGGCCGCCGGATCCGGGAGAGAACTCCCTGTTTTTATCGATTCAGAGGTTGAGAAATAATAAGAGGCGGTAGGATATGCCGGGCTGTCGGGAAAGAAGGAGGCATCGGTATGGGAAGGAATACGCTTGAGAAAAACTGGTTTATTGCTGAACACTTCATATGGGGAGTTGTTATCTTTATCTGGTACAGGTCTGTTTTCTGCTGTCTGGAGAACTGTACGCTGGCCGCCTCCAGACTGATTCTTGTGGGTATCCTCGCGGCTTCTTCGATTGTTTTCGGTTTTGCCGAATTCAGAAGCAGAAGGAATACGCTGAATGTTATCCTGAATCTCTTCTTCGGGTACGGTCTGTATTCGGTACTGGCCTACAAACACATTTTTACGGAGTTTATCCGGATGACGCTGATCCCGAGCGGCGCCGCAGCTCTTCTCCTGACGGGATTTATTCTGTTAAGACCGATAGCAAAAAAGGAAAAGAAGGGAAGCGTGATCAGGCTGAGAGTCCGAAGAAGCATCAGAGCGGTGCAGAAATCTTTTGGAATGGGATTATCCGTGATCCTGCTGGTACTGGTGGTGAATAACTTATTCGGAGATTGTCTGTTTCCTTCGAACGCTGAAACTTTCTTCAGACAAAGTACCGAAGAAGAGACGATTGCAGGCAATATCGAAAAGATCGCCCTTCTGGAAAGCAGCAGCTGGGCGAAACTTACCGTGAAGGAACGGCTTGATT
Organism: uncultured Lachnospiraceae bacterium; assembly: GCA_902782975.1. Taxonomy (GTDB): domain Bacteria; phylum Bacillota; class Clostridia; order Lachnospirales; family Lachnospiraceae; genus Blautia_A. The sequence goes on along the minus strand of CACZPF010000265.1, from coordinate 1,069 downwards.
TACTGCAGACCATCGCCAATGTGGAGAGATGCCGTCTGGGACTGCCCAATGAACTGAATGTCGGCGCAGATAACCTTAAAGACGAAATACGGGGGCAGTATAATGACAGGACGCATCAGATCATCATCAATATGGATGTAGTTCTTTACGATGATCCGGAAGACGTGCTGAAGACGCTCCTGCATGAGGCGTATCATTCCTATGAACACAGATGTGCTGAAGCCCGTTTGCTTATAGATGAAAAGTACCGGTCCTTAAAATTTTTCCGAGAGGCTGCTGTGTATGGAGATGAATTTTCTCGTTATATCGATTATAGAGATGATGGGGTCGGTTACTATTATCAGCTTGTAGAGGCGGATGCCAGGCAATATGCTTCGGAAGCTGTGGAAGAGTATGCTGAGGCGGTTCATCGTTATTATGTAGAGCTGAAGGCCAGGAGCTTCGGGTGTTCTCCCGTGCCGGATCCTGAATAACGTGAATTCCGGCGTTTCAGCTGTTTTTCACTTCTGAAAGACAGCCTGAAATCAACCCCTGAAAATTTCCTGAAAAAATAACGATTTCTTCTTGACGGGGGGATTCATTGGTGCTATACTTTGCCTCCTCAATAAAAAAAGCTTATCTTATTCTGATGAGAAAAGATAAAAAAGTCCGGATTCGGACATGGAATGCTTTTATAGCAGGTGTTGTTATTTAAGTTAATTGATTTCATGAATAAGGAGGCTTTTTATGAAGAACCAGCTGTCTGTGTATGTTGAGATCGATATGGCCGCTACCGGAAAACGCATCAAGGAGCTGAGAGAGAAGAGCGGAATGACCGTCGAAGCAGTTTGTAAGGCTCTCGGAATAGAGAACACGGCCTGCTACTACAAATGGATCCGCGGTGACTGCCTTCCTTCGATCGAACACCTTCTTGAGCTGGCCGCGCTGTTTGGAGTAAGCGTAGACGATATTCTGGTATACCGGACGCATATTGAAAATAAGGAAGAGGAGCAGAGCGCTCCTCTTCCTTATTTGTATTCGATGACGTTCGATTGGAAGGCTGCCTGAAAAACCAGCTCATTTTTCTCAG
>CACZPF010000264.1 GCA_902782975.1 uncultured Lachnospiraceae bacterium | reverse complement strand
CGGAAATCCCTGCGGCTGATCGAGTAAGCATACATACTCATGAATAAAAGCCCAAGCAATGTACCGACTACCGTGACAAAAATCGTTACGCCGTAGGAACGGATCAGCTGTGTGCCGTACCGCATGACCGAATTAAAACCGGTCATGGACCATTCCCTCGGGAAGAATGAAAAGCCGTGCTGCGTGATGTATTTCTCATCTGTAAAGGCTGCGATGAAAACCAGAAGAACAGGAGCCGCACAGAAAATGGTGTACAGAAGAAGCAGTACAGCCAGGATAAACTGCCCTATACCGCCTTTATTTTTAAGGCCGGAAGACTCAAGATCCAGATTTTTCTTTTTAGCCATCTCTTTATCCTCCTTAGAACAGTGCGTTTTCCGGTTCGATCTTTCGAACCATGCCATTTGCGAACAACATCAGCAGCAGGCCGACCACCGACTGGAAGAAGGAAGTTGCCGCTGTGAATCCGAAATTCGAATTCTTGAAGATCTGGTTCAGGACGTAAGAGTCGATAACCTGTGTCTTCGAATAAAGAATACCGCTGTTTCTTGTTACCTGATAGAAAAGACCGGTATCTGAATGCATTACATTACCAACCGAAAGAAGAAGCATGACTGTGATCATCGGAATCAGTTCCGGCAGAGTGATATGCCAGATCTTCTGCCATTTATTGGCGCCGTCGATATCCGCCGCTTCATAAAGAGCGCTGTCGATACCGGAAAGAACGGACATGTAGAGAACGGAGCCGTAGCCGGTATCCTTCCAGATCTTGACCACCAGCAGGATCCAGGGCCAGAGCTTTGCGTCGGAATAAAATCTCACATTCATGCCGAGCACGTTGTTGATCAGACCTGTATCCGAGCTGATAAATGCATAAACAATAAACTGAACTGCCGCGTAAGAAATGAACACCGGTATGATCATCAGCGTCTGCATGGTCTTTGCCATCCGCTTCAGGATCAGGTTGTCAATGGCGATCGCCAGAACAACATTTAAAAAGGTTCCTACCGCAGTAAAGAGAATATAGTAGAAGATCGTGTTTTTGGTTATGGAAAGGAATGTACTCTTAGATGCGATCAGGAACTTGAAGTTGTCAAGACCTGCCCAGGGACTCGCCCAGATTCCTTTTGTATAATCGAAGTTTTTAAACGCCATGATAAGGCCAGCCATAGGCACATACATGATAAATAACAGAATCAGGAAAACCGGAAGGGCTAATACAACATGGGCCCTATGCTTCCAGGTGTTTTGCAAAAAACTCTTCATCGTTCTCTCCCATCCTATCTCATTTTATGTCTCTTTTTATGTTCTGCTCATCATTTTGCCAGTGTAATGTTTTTTTACGTTCTGCCTGACATTTTCATGCTCCATCCGCCAGAGTCTTTACGGATGTTCCCTTAAAGAGGGTCCCGTCCACCGTAAACTTGTCCACCAGAGCCGCCCGTGGATTTTCGATCAGATCGATCAGCCTGTTGGCCGCGATCCTGCCGATGGCCTCCGTGTCCTGGCAGAGTGTCGCAAGCTTTGGTTCCAGGATCCGGGCTGCCATGATCCCGTCGTATCCGACGATCGATACATTGTCCGGCACCCGAAGGCCCCGTTCCCGGATCTCATTGAATCCTCCGAATGCAGCATAATCATCCGGATAGAAGATACAGGTCGGCGGATCCTTAAGATCCAGCAGATATCCTGTTTCCTGCGCTGCCTTATCCGCGTCCCTGTACGGGGCGAACCGGATATATTCTTCCGGAATGTGGATCCCCAGGCTCTGGGCTGTTCTGTAAAAGCTCGCAAGCCTTGATCTCGTCACGGATGAATTATCCTCACCATGAATGTAGGCTATTTTCCTGTGTCCCTTCTGGTATACGTAATCTACCAGTTTTTCCATACCAGCCGCATTGTTCGAGACAACTGCGATCCGTCCGTCAAACACATGGTCGATGGTTACGATCGGGAGGCTGGAGCGGACCAGTTCCTGTACCTCATCGGTATTAAAATTCACACAGGCAATGACCACTCCGTCCACACCTCGGTAGCGGCAGTGTTCGTAATAGTTCATCTTCCGCCCGGAATCTTTTCCTATTGTAAAGGTGATATCATAGCCTCTGGTCTCTGCTGTCTTTCGAAACCCCTCCAGAACGTGATTGAAATAATCATGGGTAAGACCGCTCATCGCTTCATCCACAAACAGGACGCCCAGGTTGTAACTCCGTTTTGTTTTCAGTGTCCTTGCCTGCGAATTCGGAAGATATCCCATTTCTGATGCAGTCTTCAATATGAAGTTTTTTGTCTCCTCTCCGATATCTGAATAATCGTTCATTGCCTTACTTACTGTTGCAATGGAGACATTGCAGCGTTTAGCAATATCCTTCATGGAAGCCATAACATTGCCTCTTGACTTTCTGAAACGTTTTCTCTTCTGAATTCTCGTCTAAATCGTTTTCGTGAGTTGATTGTACCTCTATTCTTCCGAAAAATCAACCCCTGTTTTCGTAATTTTGTGCTTTTTGACTATTTTCACAAAAGCCCGTTTCTCAATTCAAGTACCATTTATCTAATTTATGTGATATTCAGCGAAACCATCCGAAATTTTTTCGTTCCCGATGTTTGTATGTTTTTTTCTCGACTTTTCCTTGATTTTCAGCCATTCTTCCTTTATACTATTTGTTGATGGGCGCATTTTCGCCCTTTGTTTCAGACTAATTCGTTTTCGTAGCCACTATATTTTAAGGAAAATGGATCTGTACCGAAAACCAATCTATAAGGAGGAATCTTATGAAATTCGGATATTTCGATGATGCCAGTCGTGAATACGTCATCACCACCCCCGGAACCCCTCTTCCATGGATCAATTATCTGGGATCCCAGGATTTTTTCACCCTGATATCCAACACATGCGGAGGCTACAGCTTCTATAAAGATGCAAAGCTTCTGCGGATCACCCGTTACCGCTACAACAATATTCCTGTGGATTCCAACGGTAAATACTACTATATTAATGATAACGGGGTGATCTGGAACCCGGGTACCATGCCTTCCAGAACTCCTCTGGATGAATATGAATGCCGTCACGGAATGGGATACAGCCGTTTTCACGGTAAAAAGAACGGCCTGGCAGCGGATGTCCTGGCATTCGTTCCCAGTGATGCTCCCTGCGAGATCAACCGTGTTACACTGAAAAACGAAAGTGGCAGCGAAAAGAAGTTTTCTCTTTTTTCCTATGTAGAATTCTGTCTTTGGAATGCTGTGGACGACTCCACGAATTTCCAGCGAAACTTAAGTATCGGAGAAGTTGAGATCGAAGGCAGCACGATCTATCATAAGACAGAATACCGTGAGCGCCGAAATCATTTCAGTTTCTTTACTGTCAATCAGAAGGCGGACGGCTTTGATACCAGCAGAGATGCATTCCTTGGTTTCGGAAACGGGAACGATTTCCCGGCAGCCGTAAAGGAACAGAAATCCCGCAATTCTATTGCCAGCGGCTGGTATCCCATTGCAAGCCACCAGTTTAATATTACGCTTGCCCCCGGCGAAGTAAAGACTCTCATCTTTATGCTGGGTTACTGCGAAAATCCGAAAGATCAGAAATTCGTTTCTCCCGGCGTGATCCGCAAAGATCCGGCCCATGACCTGATCGCCCGTTTCTCTACAGAAAATCAGGTTGATGAAGCTTTCCAGAACCTCTGCTCTTACTGGGAAGCTCTCCTCTCCCGCTACAATGT
>CACZPF010000263.1 GCA_902782975.1 uncultured Lachnospiraceae bacterium | reverse complement strand
TATGATAAAGTCATAACAAAGCAAAAAGAAATAAACATGTGAAATAAATGTCCGATAACGTTAAAAGAATTTTTTAAATATAAGGAGGATTATAATTATGGAAATGACACTCAGATGGTACGGCAGTAACTTTGACACGGTTCCGCTCTGGAAGATCCGCCAGATCCCCGGTGTGACAGGCGTTATCTCTTCTCTTATGAGCAAGCAGCCGGGTGAAGTCTGGACGCAGGAAGAGATCCATGCACTGAAGGCAGAAATCGAAGCAGCCGGCCTTCGTCTTTCCGGTATTGAATCCGTTAATGTAAGTGATGCGATCAAGACAGGTTCTCCGGACCGCGATAAAGACATCGCTGCTTATATTGAAACGCTCGAAAATCTTGCCAAGGAAGATATCCACCTTGTGTGCTATAACTTTATGCCTGTCTTTGACTGGACCCGTACAGAGCTTGCCAGAGTACGTCCGGACGGTTCCACCGTTCTTGCCTATACGCAGGAAGCTGTCGATGCCATCGATCCCGCCAACATGTTCGATTCCATCAAGGATCAGACCAACGGCACCATCATGCCGGGCTGGGAGCCGGAACGTCTTGCCAAGGTTAAAGAACTTTTCGATCTTTACAAGGATATCGATGATGAAAAGCTTTTCGAAAACCTCAAATATTTCCTGGAAGCGATCATGCCGACCTGCGACAAGTACAATATCAACATGGCCATCCATCCGGATGATCCTGCCTGGAGTGTTTTCGGTCTTCCCCGCATCATCATCAACAAGAAAAATATTCACCGCATGATGTCCATGGTAGATAATCCTCATAACGGTGTGACCTTCTGCTCCGGCAGCTACGGCACAAACCTCGAGAATGATCTGCCGGATATGATCCGCTCTCTGAAGGGACGTATTCATTTTGCACATGTACGCAACCTGCAGTTCCACTCTCCCACAAACTTCGAAGAATCCGGACATCTTTCTTCCGACGGAACCTTTGATATGTATGAAATTATGAAAGCCCTCTATGATATCGGATTTGACGGACCGGTCCGCCCGGACCACGGCCGCATGATCTGGGACGAAGTCGCCATGCCCGGCTATGGTCTCTATGACCGTGCTCTCGGTGCCATGTATCTGCAGGGTCTCCTGGAAGCGATTGAGAAAAGCAACCGATGATATTTCCTGTTAAAGGATTTGTGATCAGGATAGTCTCTATGCCTGACTTCAATAAGAGGGAAGGCGTAGAGATTAACAAAACCGGAAATCTTCCTGCCTGACATGCTGTGTTTGGCAGATGTTATGGCTTATAAAAATTTGTGAAAGGTGGAATTTTACTATGAAATTGAATAAGCAGGGCCTTCTGGACAGAAAAGCCTGGGAAGAAAAAGGATACCGTCTTCCAGCCTTTGACCGTGAAGCTGTTACAAAAGCTACTATGGAAAACCCCACATGGGTACATTTCGGTGCCGGAAACATTTTCCGTGCCTTTCAGGCCAATGTTGTGCAGAACCTTCTGAATGAAGGCGTTCTGAAAACCGGTCTGATCGCCGCCGAAGGTTTTGACTATGAAATCATTGAAAAATACAATCATCCCCATGACGATTACTCCATCCTGGTCACTCTGAAAGCTGATGGGTCTGTTGAGAAAACAGTTGTCGGAAGTGTTGTCGAATCTCTGGCACTGGATTCTTCCAACCAGATCGTTTTCGATCGTCTCAAAACGATCTTCTCCGCAGATTCTCTCCAGATGGCAAGCTTTACCATCACTGAAAAAGGCTACAGCCTGGTCGATGGCAAAGGTGAGTTCCTTGCTGCTGTTTCTGATGATTTTAAGAATGGTCCCGAAAAGCCGGCAAGCTATATCGGCAAAGTTGTTGCTCTTCTGTATGCCCGTTATCTTGCAGGCAAAAAGCCCATCGCAATGGTCAGTATGGACAACTGCTCTCATAACGGCGACAAGCTGTTTGCCGCTGTAACGGCCTTCTCCGACAGATGGTCCGAATCCGGCCTTACAGAAAAAGGCTTTGCAGAATATATCCGCAATAAGGAAAAGGTTTCCTTCCCCTGGTCCATGATCGACAAGATCACGCCCCGTCCCGATGCCTCTGTCGAGAAGATTCTCCGCGAAGACGGTGTGGAAGAGCTGGATCCTGTCATCACATCCAAACATACCTATATCGCTCCCTTCGTAAACTCCGAAGAGTGCGAATATCTGGTCATCGAGGATGCATTCCCCAACGGACGCCCGGCGCTTGAAAAAGGCGGCATTTACTTTACCGACCGTGAAACAGTAGACCGTGTCGAGAAGATGAAAGTCTGCACCTGCCTGAATCCTCTGCACACATCCCTGGCTGTATACGGATGCCTTCTTGGATATGACCTGATTTCCAAAGAGATGAAGGATCCGGCTCTTAAAAAACTGGTGGAGCATGTCGGTTATCAGGAAGGCCTTCCTGTCGTTGTAAATCCCGGCATCCTTGATCCCAAAGAATTTATCGATACCGTCGTCAATATCCGTGTACCCAACCCCTTTATGCCGGATACTCCCCAGCGTATTGCTACCGATACATCCCAGAAGCTGGCGATCCGCTTTGGTGAAACCATCAAGGCTTATCAGGCATCGGATACACTGGATGTTCATTCTCTTAAATTTATTCCTCTTGTATTTGCAGGATGGCTTCGCTATCTGCTGGCTGTCGACGACGAAGGAAACAAATTCGACCTCAGCCCGGATCCCATGCTTGCGGAACTCCTTCCGATCGTGAAGGATCTGAAGCTTGGCGATACCGTAACGACAGACGGTGTTCTGGCCCCGATCCTTACAAGAGCAGATATCTTTGGAGTAGATCTGGTCGCTTCCGGCCTGGCAGATCTGGTAATCAGCTATCTCAACGAGTTGATGGCCGGCCCCGGTGCTGTAAGAAAGACTCTTGAGAAGTATGTGTAAAAAATAAAAAGTAAATACTAAATAGTAAATGGTAACGGCATCAGATGGACCGGATTTCGGGGCATCTGATGCCTTTTTCATGAGTAACGGAAAGAGAGTTTACCGCATTTGGGCGTTTATCGG
>CACZPF010000262.1 GCA_902782975.1 uncultured Lachnospiraceae bacterium | reverse complement strand
CAGTATCGTCCGGTTTATCCTGCTGTTCGGTCTCTGCTTTATGATCCTGCAGCCGATCCTGAATAAAATATCGGTAAGCTTTATGACGGAGGCGGATCTCTACAATCCCATAGTAATATCCATTCCGGAGCATTTTACGACGGAAAACTACGCTCTGGCGGCAGAGCTTATGTCCTACAGCAAAGCGATCGTCAATTCCTTTATAATATCTCTGACGATTTCTATTCTGCAGGTGGCGGTATGCCTGCTGGTGGGGTACGGATTTGCACGGTTTGAGTTTCCGTTCAAAAAGTTCTGGTTTGCCTGCGTCATGCTTGTTATCCTGATTCCGCCGCAGACCATAGCGAGTTCGCTGCACCTGCATTTCAGATTCTTTGATATCCTGGGAATTTTTAAACTGACCACCGGCAGTACCATAAACTTGAGAGGAAATGTACTTCCCTATTATCTGATGAGTGCCGGGTGCATGGGACTTAAAAATGGTCTTTATATCTTTATGATCCGTCAGTTTTTCCGGAATATTCCTGCGGATCTCGAAGAAGCAGCCTATGTGGACGGCTGCGGAATGTTCTCGACTTTTACAAAGATCATGCTGCCGCAGACGAAACCGATCATCACATCCTGTTTTCTGTTTGCCTTTGTATGGCAGTGGACAGACGGGTTTTATTCCAAGATGTTCCTCGGCAATACAAAGCTTGTAAGTACAGGTCTTGCCCGACTGGTGGACAGCCTTGGAGCATATATCCAGCGTCTTACCGGAGCGCTCACAACGGTTTCCATCGCTTATTCCAACTGTATTCTGGCCACGGGAACGCTCATGATCATTGTACCTATCATTGTTCTCTATCTTTTTGCACAGAATGCATTTGTGGAGAGCATAAGTACCAGCGGCATCAAGATGTGAAAAGCCGCTGCGATTTCCATGTACCGGTCAGTGTTTCGGGGAGGCCGGGACAGCAGGTTTGGTTATTTCCGCATATGCAGACACGAATTTCTGCCTTTGCGGTATAACATAGAGTATTTTAAATTTTTGCCGGGACTACAAAAGCCGGCAGACAAGGAGGTCAACAAATGAAGAGGAATGTTCCAAGAAACGTGATGATCGCGATCACAGCAGCAGCAATGGCCATGAGTGCACAGGCAGTCATGGCGGAGGAAGAGGAGTACACCGTTATTACCGACGAAAACGGAGATCCTATTGACCTTGGCGGGATGGATATCATAATCCGTGACTGGTGGTCCGGTGATCCGCAGGAGCCCACCAATGATTACGAAGAAGCACGCGATGAGTATCGTGAATGGATCCAGGAGACATACAACTTTACCATCAAATCACAGGCTATTTCCGACTGGGGCTCCACACCGGCAGACTTTGTTGATTATGCGACTGCGGGAGGCGATGAGAATTACATCTTTGTGTTAAGAGATGATCCGGCCATTACTTCCGCACTTTCCAGCGGGCTTATGTATGATCTTGCCACACTGGACTGCCTGGACTTTTCGGCTCCGAAATTCCAGAGAAACAAACTGCACGAACAGTATTCCAAGGGAGACTCCATCTATGCCATGTATGCCGGCTATTCAGAACCACGTACAGGTGTATACTTTAATAAGAGACTTCTGGAAGATGCCGGTATAGATCCCGAAACGATTTATGATATGCAGGCGGAAGGCACCTGGACCTGGGATGCCTTTACAGATCTTATGAACCAGGTACAGCGCGATGTGGACAACGATGGCGTGGTCGATATTTATGGCCTGACCCTGAACGAAGGTGTCATGACGACAGCAGCTGTATTCTCAAACGGCGGTTCCTATATCGGAAAAGATGAGAACGGCTACTTCTATAACCTGGAATCTCCCGAAACACTGGAAGCTCTGGAGTGGACAGTAGATGTGTTTAATAAATACGATCTCCCGGATCCGGAAGGAGCTGAGTGGGATTATTATAAAGAAGCATTCATCAACGGCAGTGCAGCCTTCATGGTAGAGGATGAATATGCAGGAACTCCCGGCAACTTCCTTCAGGATATGGAAGATGAGCTCGGATTCGTTATGTTCCCCAAGGGACCGAAGAAAGATGACTACATCAATGTATGGTCAAATAACCCTGTAGCTATTCCTGCATGCTACGATGCAGACAAAGCATGGAAGCTTGCCTTTGCATGGAACCTTTATACAGAAGAGCCCGCCGGATACGAAGATCATATGGACCTTTCGGCAGCTCTTTCCGGTGTATTTGACGACAGAGCAGTGGATGAAACAATCACCATGATGATGGATGAGGATCATGGTACGATCGCATTCCATGGCCTGATCCCGAACCTGGATCTTGGTCCGGACTTTGTATGGAACATTGCTCCGGGATCTGTTGTATCCGAACAGGTCGAAGCGATCCGCGATACCTGGAAATCCTATGTAGACGCAGCCAATAAATAAGTTTGAAACTGGAGCATGAGCGGAGTTTTACCGGCTTGTGATATGCAGTTCTAAAAATAGTCTGACCAGGAACGCCACCGGCAGCATAATATGCCGGGGGCGTTCTTGACAATATATAGAAAACAGCTGCCATTCACGGTCTGTCCGAAGAAAATAACAGCCTCGGCATGTCCCACATAAAAGAGACTGTGAATAACCAAAGTCAAAAGTATCTGGAAAGGAATATTTTCATGGAAAAAGTTCGTTTTCATCTCCCCGGTGTCCGTTATAATTTTCCGCTGAATATGTTCTGGGTAAGTCTCAAAAAGACCCATCCGGAGTATTTCCGTGATGGCGTAGAGATTGCATCTGTATTCGGAGCTTTTCCCATCTCACTGTGGAACGGCGGCAGGCTGTGCGACCACGATCAGTGTGATGCAGCCTTTGTAAAAAACGTGATTAAAACTGTAAACGCACAGGGGATTCCGGTCCGCTATACGTTTACCAATCCTTTACTAAAAGAAGAAGACCTGGCTGATCCTTTCTGCAATTTCTGCATGAAGGAGGCCGACAACGGAATGAACGAGGTCATTGTATTTTCACCGATCCTGGAAGAATATATCCGGGATAGATATCCTTCCTTCAAACTGAACAGCACCACCTGTAAGGAGATACGCAATGTAGACGACCTGAATGCGGAACTTGAAAAGGACTATCACTATGTGGTGCTGGATTATAATCTGAACAATCAGTGGGACCTTCTGGCGCGTGTAGAGAAAAAGGAAAAGCTCGAGATCCTTGTAAATGCTCTCTG
>CACZPF010000261.1 GCA_902782975.1 uncultured Lachnospiraceae bacterium | reverse complement strand
CTTACTTTACATCACTCTGGAAGGCAACTGCTTTTCCCAGAATCTTAATGTTTTCCAATTCGGATCCTGAATATGTCATATCCTTATAATTCGGGTTTTCAGCTCGTAGTACAAGAAGAGCATGCTCTCTGTAAAAAAATACTCTTTTGAGCGTTGCAGAGTCATCAATTAGGACAGCAGCAATTTCTCCGTTTTCTACTGAAGTCTGTTTACGGATGAAGACGATGTCTCCATCATTGATTCTTGCGCCTATCATGGAATCTCCATGTACCTTCAGAGCATAATCTGCTTTCAGATTGGTTGTAATATCGACATACACCTCAGTGCCGTCTGGAAAGAGGCGTGGTTCTCCAGCTGCTTTACCATCAAACAGAGGAAGTTTTTGGGGAGTAATCGGTATTAAATCTTTATGTGGGATAATATCGTCATATCCCATTAAGGCAGCAGGTGTTGTTTCTAATGCATGTGCCAGAGGTTCCAGTATTGTTATTGACAGATTTTTGATATCCTCATTTTCGTATCTATATATTGTAGCTCGGTTCTTTCCAAGTTTATCAGCCAGTTCCTCAACTGACAAACCGAGTTCTATCCTTCTATCCTTTATACGTTTTCCTATCATCAAGCTTTACCCTCCATAGATTCTAATAGTACCACATGATTCGCATTATTTGCAACTGTCAAAAAAAGATTCGCATACTATGCGAAATAGTATTGATAGTTACGAAAATTATGGTCACATAAGATTATCGCATTCATATGTGAATTTCAAAACTTTGACAGCTGGAAAGAGGCCGACAGATGTTGTGGACTCCTGCTTCTCGAAAAAATCGGACAGATACTGGATTTGAAAAATATCTGAAAATGGCTTAAACAGGGCAGTTTCAAACTATAATGAATTGCGCATTAATGATAAAAAATTCCCGTACTGGCTGCTGAAAGACCGAAAGGTCAAATTGATTTTCCGGTCTTTATTATGTAATGGAAAGCGCCGCCGGTCATCGATAAATGACCGGCGGCGTACTATTTTTTATCTGTTCTTTCAGATCGTCATCAGAGTAGTCAGGGCATTGTTTGTGATGACCTTTCCATGCTCCTGAAAGAAAGCTTCGGCAGCGGAAGAACATGGCTTTCCATTGCCGTATTCGGAAAGAATATTGCAGACCTTGTTGAAGTCCTCCGGACTGCAGCTGCCCTGATGCAGTACCAGACAGAAATCCCCGGAAGGATCCTTATAAAGCGTATTTGGCTGAGAGAAAAAACCCTTCAGGCTGTGGGCGGCGCTGATCACATCATCCAGCGAGCTGAAGATATACATACGGATCAGCTTGACATTTTGAATGTTTTCCTGGTCGGCAGAAGTCGTCTCTGCAAGAGCGTCCTTCTCAGCAGATGTTCCCTGGCGGGCCTGGCTGATCTTCTGGAGAATGTCAAGAATATTGTCCGCACCGTCAAACGGAAGCATGTCCTGCAGACCACTTCTTTTAAACGGAGCAAATTTGGAAAATCTTGTATCCAGTTCTTCCGGGTCTTCCACTTTCGTGATGATCAGAAGAATCGAGTCGGCATTCAACGGAATGGCTTCGATCATCAGAGGAATATTATCTGCTTCAAACCCGCACTGGATCTGGGCCTGCTGCATGATGTCGCGGAAAAGCTGTTTTGCTTTTTCGGAACCATAGGCCAGCTCGTTCAGACGAAACTGATGGCTTTCAAGATCCTGTCTGTACAAAGTACAGCGGATCTGATTGTCGTTCACTTTTTCTATTATCATATATTCACATCCTGTTCAATGAAATAAATAGCATTCTTTTTAAGCTTACTTACAGATGATTATTAAATTTCATTCTGTATTATATAACAAAAACCTGCAAGATGTAAAGATGCAGAAACAGCCTTTTCGGGATATTTTTCCGGACAAGACAGTGAAAGCTGTCACTTCAAAACACGAGGAATTCAGGCACATAGTGCCAGGAGGGCCCGTAGGGCGGGAATTCCACGTGCTTTGAAGGGACTGTGAATAGATAATATGAAGTGACCTCCAGTTTATGTCATCGTGGATTTACCCTTATAATCCATAGTGATCAAACCATAGAAGGGATTTACCGCATACAAAAGGAGGCCACTATGAATAAAATACTAAAAATCGGCATGGATGTTCATAGTAACATGGCCTGAACAACATCTGTATACAATCTCCTTATATAAAAGAAATTTCGTTGACTTTGCAATAGGAAAATACTATACTGAAAACACAGAATAAATTAGTCTCTACAGAAAGGAAGGGTCACTATGTACGAGAACAATGATGGCGAATATGGAAAATACATTATCCAGGAGCTGCAGGATCCGATGACCGGTACACCGGAATTCCGGGAAATGTACAAAAAGTTTTCACACCGCATTTTGTGGATCGACAACAATGTCTGTCCCGGATCATTCCAGATGAATACGGCCTGGTACTATGCGGTTCCTGAAAAGGATCCCGTATTTGAAGAACATGTCCATGAATATGATGAACTGGTCGGCTTTTTTGGAAGCGATCCTTCCGATCCTTATAACCTGAACGCCGAGATCGTATGCACCATGAATGGTGAAGAACACCGCCTGACGAAAAGCACCCTGATCTTTATCCCGGCAGGTCTTCCTCACTTAAGACTCAGCATTAAACGGGTAGATAAACCGATCTTCCATTTCTCCGTTGTTACAGGCCCCGAATATAAAGGCGGCGCTTACGGCGACGAGGATAAATAAACAGAGAACGCCGGGAGCAAAGAATTCACTGAAAAACGCAATCCTGTACTTGCATTTCTAATTGTATGGTGTTAGAATGTATGGGTAAACATAAAACAAAGCTTGATGAAAGAGTGGGCCAAAAGCCCACTCTTCTTTGTGCGGAGAATATGAGCAGAAAAGAGATCTATGAGAAAAAGGCCGGTGACCTTCTCCAGCCCATCCTGACAGAGATGGGGTTTGAACTGGTAGATGTGGAATATGTAAAGGAAGCCGGTAACTGGTATCTGAGGGGCTATATTGATAAACCCGGCGGTATTACCGTTAATGATTGTGAAGCTGTCAGCCGTATCTTCAGCGACAGGCTGGACGAGGAGGACTTTATAGAAGACAGCTATATTATGGAGATCAGTTCGCCGGGACTTGACAGACCATTAAAAAAGGAAAAAGACTTTGCCCGCAGTATCGGAAAAATGGTAGAAATCAGGACCTACAAACCAGTCGACAGATCGAAAGAATTCACCGGTACCCTGGTATCCTACGATGAGCATACCGTGACGATCCGGGAGACAATTTCCCAAAAAGGCAAAGAACAGGATGAAGAAAAAGACAGGACTTTTGAAAAAAAAGATATAGCACTCATCCGGCTGGCCATTATGTTTTAAAGAAAAATGCATAAGGCTTTATTTAAACCAGGAGGAAAAGACAAAAAATGAATAAAGAGTTAATGGAAGCGCTGGATATTCTGGAGAAGGAAAAGAATATCAGCAAGGAGACACTGCTGGATGCAATCAACCAGTCTCTGATCCAGGCATGCAAAAACCATTTTGGCAAAGCGGATAATGTGCATGTAAATATCAATGCCGAGACTTGTGATTTCAGTGTCTTCGCAGACCGCACCGTCGTGGAGACCGTATCTGATCCGGCGCTCGAGATTTCTCTTGCAGAAGCACAGAAGATCAACACAGGCGCCCAGCTGGGCGATATCGTAAAGGTTGAGATCCATTCCAGGGAATTCGGGCGGATCGCAACACAGAATGCCAAAAATGTGATCCTTCAGAAGATCCGTGAGGAAGAGCGGAAAGTTCTTTATAATCAATATTATGGAATCGAAAAAGAAGTTGTGACCGGCATTGTCCAGCGTATCATGGGCAAGACGATCACAATCAATCTTGGCAAGGTAGATGCGGTTCTGAATGAAAACGAACAGGTTAAAGGTGAAACTTTCCGTCCGACAGAACGCATCAAGGTATATATTCTTGAAGTAAAGGATACCCCGAAGGGACCCCGTATCCAGGTTTCCCGGACACATCCGGGCCTTGTAAAAAGGCTTTTCGAATCAGAAGTGGCCGAGGTGCGTGACGGTACGGTGGAAATCAAATGTATTGCCCGTGAAGCTGGCTCCAGGACAAAAATTGCCGTATGGAGCAATGATCCGGATGTGGATCCCGTGGGTGCATGTGTAGGCCTCAACGGAATCAGAGTCAATGCGATCGTGAATGAGCTGAGGGGCGAAAAAATCGATATCATCAACTGGGATGAGAATCCTGCGATCCTGATCGAGAACGCCTTAAGTCCGGCCAAGGTCATCGCCGTCCTGGCAGATCCGGATGAGAAAACAGCCCTGGTGGTCGTTCCTGATTATCAGCTTTCGCTTGCCATCGGCAAAGAAGGGCAGAATGCAAGACTTGCAGCAAGGCTGACAGGATTTAAGATCGATATCAAGAGTGAGACCCAGGCGCAGGAAGCCGGCGACCTTTACGATTATGAAGACGATGAGTATTACGATGAGTATGAGGATGACGAGTACGAAGAGGGCGAATACGAAGACGGCGAATATGCAGACGAAGGTGAATACACCGAGGATGAATATGACGAGGAAATAGAGTCGGAGCAGACTTCGGAAGATCATGAAGAGGATGCCCTGTAAAATATAAGCTGGAAGAGCATAGAAGACATACCAGACAGAGGAGAACATGAAAGCCAGAGGAAAAGTACCCATGCGGCAATGTACAGGCTGCAGAGAAATGAAAAGCAAAAAAGAGATGATGCGGGTTCTGAGAACAGATACGGGTGAGATCATACTGGATACCACAGGCCGGAAAAACGGCCGGGGGGCATACATCTGTTTTTCTATGGAATGCCTGAAAAAGGCGATCCGCAGTCATGGCCTGGAAAAATCCCTGAAAACTTCCATACCCGAGGAAGTGTACGAATCCCTTCAGAAGGAGTATGAAAAGATTGAGAAACCAGAATAAGGTTCTGTCAATGATAGGACTTGCCACGCGTGCCGGAAAGACAAAGAGCGGTGAGTTTTCTACAGAAAAGTCGGTGAAGACCGGCAGAGCGTTCCTGGTCGTTATTGCCGGTGACGCGTCAGATAATACAAAGAAGAAATTTCGGGATATGTGCACCTTTTATAAAGTGCCGATTTACTGTTATTCGGATAAAAACGATCTTGGCAAGGCCATGGGAAAAGAATTCAGAGCGAGCCTGGCAGTAGAAGATGAAAATTTTGCGAAAGCGATCCTGAAAGAAATTGAGTCGGGGAGTTTTCGTTAGGCCGGCGAGGGGGAATACGGATGTCTGATATGCATATCGATGAACTGAAAAAAACAAAAGAGGGAAAGGAGCATACGAGTAATTTGGAGACTCCAGTAGAAGAGAAGAATATCGAAGAAAAAGCAAACCTTGAGAAGACAACTGCTGCAAAAACGGCAGAGGGCAAAGAAGAAGCTCCGAAAAAGAAAAAGAATATTATCCGTGTTTATCATGCGCAGAATGCAAGTGACGGAGGGCGCAGACGTCGTCCCGAAGGTGCACGTCCGGTCCGCCCGGCAGCGGAAGGTGCTGACAAACCGGCACGTCCTGCAGGAAGCCGTCCGGCACGTCCTGCAGCGGACGGAACAGAAAAACCGGTACGTCCTGCAGGAACCCGTCCGGTACGTTCCGCCGCGGACGGAACAGAAAAAGCACGTCCTCAGGCAGCTCGTACTGCTCGTCCGGCTGCAGAAGAGAAAAAACCATCCGGCGTAAAGAAACCGGAGGACGCTAAATCTGAAAAGATAAAGGATGCCCAGACCAGACCGGCAGCTGCGGAAACAAAACCTGCAGAGCCGAAGGCGGCAGAAGTGAAAATATCTGAGCAGAAGACAGCTCCGGCAAAGAGTGCTGAAGCGAAGGAAAAGGAAGTAAAACAGGCAGAAACAAGACCTGGAGAAACAAAATCTGCAGAAACAAAATCTGCAGAAACAAAATCCTCAGAAACAAAATCTGTTGAAACAAAATCTGTTGAAACAAAACAAGCAGAAGCAAAGTCTGCAGAAACCAAGGCTGCAGAATCTGTGAACACTGCTGCAGATTCTGCCCCCGGGAAGTCAGCTAAAGATATTTCTGCGGCGGAACCGCAGGAAAAGGCTGCTTCAGAAGGAAAGGCCGCGGCCCATAAAAATGAAGAAGTGAAACCTGCAGAGTCAAAAAACACTGCGGCAAAGAATGCAGAGCCTGTCAGATCAGAAGAAAAGCCTGCAGAAACAAGATCCGCAGAATCGGGTAGTGCAGAGACAAAATCTGCAGACGAAAAAGCAGCGGCTCATATTACTGCCGATTCTAAGCCGGCAGAAGCGAAAACTGCTGCAGCGGAGAGCACAGAACAGAAAAATGCCGACGCAAGGACGCAGGATTCAAAATCTTCAGACAGGAAGCCGGCTTATCAGAAACCGGATGAAAGAAAGCCGCAGGATCAGAACAGATCCAGAACGCCCAGACCTGATCAGGCTCAGAACAGGAATCAGGCACCCCGGCAGGACGGCGAAAGACGGCAGGGATATCGTACAGACAATCGCACTGACAGCCGTACAGACGGCCGTTCCGGCGATTATCGCGGCGAGAGACGTGATGGAACAAGGCCTCAGGGACAATCTATGGGTCAGAACCGCGGGCCCAGAATGGATGCCGCAGGCAGAGGACAGGGCGGAAGATTTACGGATGACAAGAACCGTACTGGCGGTTTCCGCAGTCAGGAAGGACGCGATTTTAAAGATAACCGGACTCCGAGAGATAACCGCGACAGCAAAGACGGCCGTACCGGCTTGAGAGACGGACGGACACAGAGCGGCCAGAACCGTTATGGCGAGGGCAGACCGCAGGGTGGATTCTCTGAAGGCAGAAACACGGAAGGTACATCCAGATTCGGAACCGGGACCGGCAGGCCTCAGAACAAGGGAACCGGCGGCAAACGTTCCGGCGATACCGCTTTTATCCAGGAGATGACGAAGTCTTCCAAAGACAGCAAGAGAGAGCGCGATAGAGAGAACAAGAACAAAAAGAAGGATTTCCAGGAGAACCAGCAGCAGAACGGACGCCGTCCAAACCAGCAGGGTACGGGCCGTCCTGGCGGGAAGAATGCGAAGTCTGTTTCCAAGCCTGTACAGCAGCCTAAGGTAGAAGAGAAGAAACCGGAGATCAAGGAGATCACGATTCCGGAGAAGCTGACGATCCGTGAGCTGGCAGAAGCGATGAAGATCCAGGCATCCGCGATCGTCAAGAAGCTCTTCATGGAAGGCATCATGGTGACGGTCAACAATGAGATCGATTTTGAAAAGGCGCAGGAAATCGCACTTGAATATGATATTATTGCCGAAAAAGAAGAGACAGTCGATGTGATCGAGGAACTCTTAAAAGAGGGCGAGGAGGATGAGAGCAAAATGGTGCCGAGACCTCCGGTCGTATGTGTCATGGGTCACGTTGACCACGGCAAGACATCCCTTCTCGACAGGATCCGTAATTCCCATGTGACCGAG
This sequence comes from uncultured Lachnospiraceae bacterium, assembly GCA_902782975.1. Classification (GTDB taxonomy): domain Bacteria; phylum Bacillota; class Clostridia; order Lachnospirales; family Lachnospiraceae; genus Blautia_A. The sequence goes on along the minus strand of CACZPF010000261.1, from coordinate 6,956 downwards.
GGCGAGGCCGGCGGCATCACCCAGCATATCGGTGCCTATGTGGTCGAGATCAACGGACAGAAGATCACTTTCCTGGATACACCCGGGCATGAAGCATTTACAGCGATGCGTATGCGCGGCGCCAATGCGACGGATATTGCAGTACTTGTAGTAGCTGCAGACGATGGTGTTATGCCTCAGACAGTAGAAGCCATCAGCCATGCAAGGGCTGCCGGAGTAGAGATTATTGTAGCGATCAACAAAATTGATAAGCCGGGTGCCAATATCGACCGTGTAAAACAGGAACTTTCGGAACAGGGGCTGATTCCGGAAGACTGGGGCGGAAATACGGTATTTACCGCGGTATCTGCCAAGACCGGCGAAGGCATCGACAATCTGCTTGAAATGATCCTTCTGACGGCAGAAGTGGCCGAACTGAAGGCAAATCCCAACCGTGATGCGAGAGGTCTTGTGATCGAGGCACAGCTTGATAAAGGAAGAGGACCTGTTGCTACGATCCTGGTGCAGAAAGGTACTCTTCATGTGGGAGATTTTATTGCGGCAGGAGCGACCAGCGGTAAAGTTCGAGCCATGATGGACGATAAGGGACGTCGTGTTAAGGAGGCGCTGCCTTCCACACCGGTCGAGATACTTGGTCTCGGCGATGTTCCGAATGCAGGCGAAGTACTGATGTCCTTCCACAGCGATAAGGAAGCCAAAAACTTTGCAGGCGCTTTTGTTTCCGAAAACAAGAACCGTCTGCTGGAAGAGACAAAGGGCAAACTGTCGCTTGATAATCTGTTCGACCAGATCCAGGCAAGCGATCTGAAAGAACTGCCGATCATCGTAAAGGCAGACGTACAGGGATCGGTGGAGGCTGTTAAGCAGAGTCTTGTAAAGCTTTCCAACGAAGAGGTCGTGGTGAAGGTGATCCACGGAGGCGTAGGTGCCATCAACGAATCTGATGTTACATTGGCGGCTACCTCCAACGCGATCATTATCGGCTTCAATGTCCGTCCGGATCCGATGGCAAAACAGCTTGCCGAGCAGGAAAAGGTAGATATGCGTCTGTATAAAGTAATTTATCAGGCCATCGAAGATGTGGAAGCTGCCATGAAGGGACTTCTGGATCCTGTATTCGAAGAGAAGGTCATCGGACATGCGGAGGTACGGCAGCTGTTCAAGGCTTCCGGCATCGGAACGATCGCCGGCAGTTACATTCTGGACGGTGTATTCCAGAGAAACTGCCATGTGCGTATTACCCGCGAAGGCGAACAGATCTATGAAGGAGATCTGGCGTCCCTCAAGAGATTCAAGGATGATGTGAAGGAAGTACGTACCGGTTTTGAGTGCGGTCTTGTTTTCAGCAACTTTAATGATGTTAAGGAAGAGGACAAGGTAGAAGCCTATATTATGGTCGAAGTTCCGCGTTGAGTAGGTGCATCGTCACGATTCACAGCCCCTTCACGGATAAGATTGAACACAGATATAAACAGAATCCGGCAGCAGGTACGGCCGGAGCAGAAGATAAGAAACCTGCGGAAAAATCTGTACATAGTATGGTTTCAAGACGGAGAAATCAGACAGAATGAGAAAAAACAGTATAAAAAATACCAGAATAAACGGGGAGGTTCAGAAAGAACTTTCCAATTTGATACGAAATGAAGTAAAGGATCCCAGGATCCATCCGATGACCTCTGTCATGAGGGTGGAAGTGGCACCGGATCTTAAGACATGCAGGGCGTATATCAGTGTTCTGGGTACTGATGAAGAAAAGCAGGACACCATAAAAGGTCTTAAAAGTGCGGAAGGGTATCTGAGACGGCAGCTGGCTGCCAGCGTAAATCTCCGGAATACGCCGGAGATCCGCTTTATCCTGGACGAGTCTATCGAATATGGCGTGAATATGTCAAAGCTGATAGACGATGTGGCCAGAAAAGATGCCTTGAGCAGGAATACTATAAAAGAAGACGGTATGAAAGAAGACACCATGGAAGATCATGCCGCAGAAGAAAAAGACAGGGGGCAAGCTTAATGAATAATATTGCAGAAGTTCTGCGTGGAGTAAAAACGGTTGGTATCGGCGGACATGTCCGTCCCGACGGAGACTGCGTAGGTTCCTGCATGGCCCTCTATCTGTATATAAAGAAATGCTTCCCTGAGATGCAGGTGGATATTTATCTGGAGACTCCCAAGAGCGATTTTTCGTTTATCAGGGATTATGACAAGGTTCGAAGTACCGGGCGCGGTACGATCCTGTACGATCTTTTTATCACCTGTGATGTAAGTTCTCTCGATCGTCTGGCAGTAGCCGGTGAATATTTTGATGCGGCCGATCACACCGTCTGCATCGATCATCATGTAAGCAATCCGGGGTTTGCAGATGTAAACCATGTAAGAGGTGACATCGGGTCAGTCTGTGAAGTGTTATACGGTATCATGAATCCGGATAAGATCGACCGCGATATCGCGACTGCACTTTACACCGGAATTGTACATGATACAGGTGTTTTTCAGTACAGCAGTACCACACCGGAAACCATGAGGATCGCCGGTGAACTGATGAAGACAGGTTTCGATTTCAGCCGGATCATCGAAGAGTCTTTCTATCAGAAAACATATCTCCAGACTCAGGTAATGGGCCGCGTTCTGGCGGAAAGCATCATGTTGATGAATGGAAGATGTATCGTCGGCTATATGAAAAAACGGGAAATGGACTTTTACGGTGTGGAGGGAAAGGATCTGGACGGCATTGTCAGCCAGCTGAGACTGACCAAGGGCGTCGAGGTTGCCATGTTCCTCTATGAGATGGAATCACAGAGCTTTAAGGTCTCGCTAAGATCTAACGGAAAGGTGGACGTAAGCCGTATTGCCTGTTATTTCGGAGGCGGCGGACACGTGAAGGCCTCCGGATGTGACATGGAAGGTTCTTTCTACGATGTCGTCAATAATATTATGGAGCAGGTGGAAGACCAGATCAGGGAGCTGGATCTATGACTGAAGGCATCATCGTGATCAATAAAGAAGCGGACTGGACTTCTTTTGATGTTGTTGCAAAGCTGAGACGCATTCTTGGCACAAAAAAGATCGGGCATACAGGAACGCTGGATCCGATGGCGACAGGGGTTCTGCCGGTTGCTGTGGGACGGGCGACCAGGCTGTCGGATCTTCTGATGGAAAAGAAGAAAACCTACGAAGCGGTGCTCCGGCTCGGGTTAACGACCGATACACAGGATATTACAGGGGAGGTTCTGAAAGAGAGTCCTGTTTATGTATCTGTGGAGGATATAAAGAGGACGGCGGAGTCATTTATCGGCGACCGTCTCCAGATCCCTCCTATGTATTCGGCAGTGAAAATGCAGGGCCGGCCTCTGTATCAGCTTGCCCGTGAAGGCAAGGTCGTGGAAAGAGCGCCGCGTCCCGTCCACTTTTATCAGATCAGTGTACTGGAAGCGGATCTTCCGAGAGTGCGTCTGGCTGTGGAGTGCAGCAAGGGAACTTACATCAGGACTCTTTGTCACGATATGGGAGAAGCACTCGGCTGCGGAGGCTGCATGGAATCGCTTGTGAGAACTGCTTCCGGGGAATACACCCTTGAGGACGCTCATACGGTGGCGGAAGTAGAAAATGCAGTAAAGGAAAACACACTCGGCAGTCTGTTTTTTTCTCTGGAGGAGATTCTTGCGTGCTATCCTGAGGCAAAAAGTCTGGGAGAAGCAGCGGACAGTCTGCTGATCAACGGAAATTCAATCATGCCCTCCCTGCTGGAGGGGGCGAATCTGAAGGGATGGAACAGGATGTACACGAGCGGCGGTAAGTTTATCGGCCTGTACGAATACAGAGAGTCCCGGAAGATGTACTGTCCGGTAAAAATGTTTCCGGAGTAAAGCGAATGAAGTATATCAGAACAGAAAATGATTTTCCTTACCTGAATGACAGCGCGGTGACCCTTGGAAAATTTGACGGTATTCACAGGGGACACCGTAAACTTGTGACGCAGGTGCTTGAGCAGAAACAAAAAGGGAAAACAGCAGTACTGTTTTCATTTGATATCGGATCTCAGATGATCTATACCAGTGAAGAAAGAAGACATCTTGCAGAAAAGATGGGCATTGATCTTTTTATAGAGTGCCCTCTTTCGGAAAATGTCAGGCATCTGTCACCGGAAACTTTTATAAAAACGATCGTGCTGGACCGTCTGCATGCTTCTTTTATAGCGGTCGGAGAGGATTACCGGTTCGGATATAAAAGAGCAGGGACACCTTCTCTTCTGAAAAAACTCGGAGAGGATCAGGGGTTTCAGGTTGATATTATAGAAAAAGAGATGGACGGCGGCAGAAAGATCAGCAGTACCACGATCAGGAAAGAACTGGAGAAGGGAAATATGGAGAGGGCGGCAGCCCTTCTTGGAGAACCTTTTTTCCTGGAAGGATATGTAGAACATGGCGCAGGGATCGGCCACGTTTTCCTGCTGCCTACGGTGAATCTTGTCCCGCCGGAAGATAAACTGATGCCGCCTGGCGGCGTGTATATGTCGATCGTCCATTTCGAGCATACTGCCTACAGAGGGCTTTCGAATGTAGGATATAAGCCTACCGTGGACGGATCATTTCTTGGTGTCGAAACTTACCTGTACGACTGTGAAGAAGATCTCTACGGGAAATTCTGCCGGGTTGATTTTCTTCATTATCAGAGACCGGAACAGAAATTCCCGGACCTTGCTGCACTCCGTAGGCAGCTTCTCGATGATAAAAAAAACGGAGAGGAATATTTCAAAAAAGAAGTTTACAGAAGTGATTCCTTATGATATACTAGCAAACGTCAACTCAGCCCCTATTCAGAGAAAGGATAACTCCGACCTTCTCTTAATGGGAGGCGATCATTTAAAAAAAGGAGGAAATCAAAAATGATTTCAAAAGAAAAAAAAGCTGCTATCATGCAGGAATATGCAAGAACTGAAGGCGATACCGGTTCACCCGAGGTACAGATCGCTGTCCTCACTGCAAGGATCCAGGAACTTACCGAGCATCTCAAAACACATCACAAAGATCACCACTCCAGACGTGGACTTCTGAAGATGGTTGGTCAGAGACGAGGCCTCCTGGCATATCTCAAGAATAAAGATATCGAGCGTTATCGTGCGCTTATCGAAAAACTTGGTCTGAGAAAATAATTCAGAGAATTATTTATCCAGAAGATCATTCTTTCAGAGGATCATTCTTTCAGAGGATCATTCTTTCAGAGGGTCATTCTTTCAGAGAATCGTTCTTTCAGAGGATCGTTTATTTAGAGAATCGTTTGTTCAGACGTAATCGGAATGTCATTTCTTTTAAGAAAATAAACAGCAGTTCATTTCTTTAAAAATTAATACATATCTGAAACTTCAGATGCTGAACTGGTATGCGGGAGGGGCGGATATCATCCGCTCTCCCGCGATTTTCATTATTTATCGATCTGGAAATTTATAATTCTTTATTCACCATTATCTATGTTATAGGAGAGCAAACATGTACAAAAGTTATTCCATGGAGCTGGCAGGCAGAACACTGACAGTGGATATTGACCGTGTCGCGAAACAGGCAAACGGCGCGGCCCTGATGCACTATGGTGATACAACTGTCCTTTCGACAGCAACGGCTTCCAAAGAGCCGAGAGAAGGCATCGACTTCTTCCCGCTCAGTGTCGAGTATGAAGAAAAGATGTATGCAGTAGGCAAGATCCCCGGAGGGTTTAATAAGCGAGAAGGGAAGGCCAGCGAGCATGCCATCCTTACTTCCCGTGTGATCGACCGTCCCATGCGGCCGCTCTTTCCAAAGGATTACCGCAATGATGTAACCCTGGTCAATATGGTCATGTCCGTAGATCCGGAATGCAATCCGGAGATCCCCGCCATGCTGGGGAGTGCCATCTCGACCTGTATTTCCGATATTCCTTTCGATGGCCCCTGTGCCACAACGCAGGTCGGTCTGATCGACGGCGAATTCATTATTAATCCTACCCTGGCCCAGAAGGATGTTTCTGACCTTGCGCTGACCGTCGCTTCCACACGCGAAAAGGTCATCATGATCGAGGCAGGTGCCAATGAGATTCCGGAAGATCAGATGATCGAAGCCATCTACAAGGCGCATGAAGTCAACCTCGAGATCATTAAATTTATCGATAAGATCGTTGCAGAATGCGGCAAAGAAAAGCATTCCTACGAATCCTGCGCAGTTCCGGAAGAACTGTTTGCGGCCATCAGGGAAATCGTACCGCCGGAAGAGATGGAAAAAGCCGTTTTCTCCGACGAAAAACAGGTGCGTGAAGAAAACATCCGCCAGGTGACCGAGAAGGTAAAAGAAGCTATCCAGAATAACGAAGCTCTTGAAAACAGAGATGAATGGCTTGCAGTTCTGGGTGAGGCAATTTATCAGTATCAGAAAAAGACCGTCCGCAAGATGATCCTGAAGGATCACAAACGTCCGGACGGCCGTGAGATCCGGCAGATCCGTCCTCTGGCAGCAGAAGTGGATATTATTCCGAGAGTTCACGGTTCAGCGATGTTTACGAGAGGACAGACACAGATCTGTACCGTTACTACGCTGGCACCGCTTGCAGATGCACAGAAACTGGATGGTCTGGACGAGTTTGAAACATCCAAGCGTTACATGCATCATTACAATTTCCCGTCCTACTCTGTCGGTGAGACAAAGCCATCCAGAGGTCCGGGACGCCGTGAGATCGGTCACGGAGCCCTGGCAGAAAGAGCCCTGGTTCCGGTTCTTCCTTCCGAGGAGGAATTCCCCTACGCGATCCGTACCGTATCCGAGACATTTGAATCCAACGGGTCCACTTCACAGGCAAGTATCTGTGCGTCTACCATGTCTCTTATGGCAGCAGGCGTTCCGATTAAAAAGCCGGTAGCCGGTATCTCCTGTGGTCTGGTGACAGGTGATACGGATGACGATTATATCGTCCTTACCGATATACAGGGCCTG
>CACZPF010000260.1 GCA_902782975.1 uncultured Lachnospiraceae bacterium | reverse complement strand
GAAAATGCTGGCCGGAAAAAGAAAATGACAATGGTCGCATTTTGTCGACAAATGGCGATAATTGTCGATACGAGTCGGAATATGTTGAAAAATCTCGAAAAATATCGAACGAAAGTGGGGCTTGCGGCCCCGCTTTTTGTTGCTTTGAGACAATTGCAGGCTTTATAATGGCGCTGTGGAGCAATTCAGAAATGTGAAGATCCTTTCCGGAGGTGCGGACTTGATGAACAGAATTCGTTTGTTGGTCACAGAAGAAGAGAAACAGAATACAGATCTGATCGAGCAGATGGTAAGAGAAGATGACGACCTGGAACTGATGGGAATCGTATCGTCCAGGTCGGAAGCCCTGAATGTGAACTGGGCAAGCCCGCCGGACATTATCATCGCGGGGGAGGCAGTGCCCCTTCTTCTGGAATACGGGTCCCGCCCCGGCAGGAAAAATGAAAGCAGCCGCAAGAGATCCCTGGTTCGCGAGCTGCCACGGGGATTCGGAGGATATCAGAATCTGCTGGAGAACAGGGTGACGGATCTTCTGCACGTGCTTGGAGTACCTGCCCATGTCAGAGGGTATTATTACCTTCGCGAAGCGATCATCATGGCCGTTCAGTGTACGGACACAGTGGGGCCTGTAACCAAGGTACTTTATCCGGGCATAGCGGGCAAATTTCATACGACAACTGTCCGTGTAGAGCGGTCGATCCGCCACGCCATAGATATTACCTGGAGCCGGGGAGACATAACTGTCCTGGAAGATATCTTCGGCTATACCGTGGACTCTGAAAAAGGACGCCCCTCTAATTCAGAGTTCATTGCCATGGTCGCGGACCGGGTCCGCCTCGAGTTCAGAAAAGAGCTGACAAAGAGCGGTGGTCCGGAAGAGAAGGCGAATTCATAAAATCGCTCTTTCCTTTACTGACGTTTTCATGTATAATGAAGCAGAACAGAGATCCGGAAAAAGGTCCGTTCTCAATAAATGAACGTCAGGAGGAAGAAAAATGAAGAATATTCTTTATGCCACATCAGAAGCAGTTCCCTTTATCAAGACCGGAGGCCTCGCGGATGTTGCAGGTGCTCTTCCAAAATGTTTTGATAAACAATACTTTGATATTCGCGTGATCCTTCCGAAATATGCCTGCATGAAGCAGGAATGGAAAGATAAAATGGAATATATCACCCATTTTTATATGGATATCGGATATAAAAACTGCTATGTCGGTATCCTGACGATGGAGTATGAAGGAATTCGTTTTTATTTTATCGATAACGAGTATTATTTCAGCGGCCCGACACCCTATGACAGTGCGCCCTGGGATCTGGAACGGTTTGCCTATTTTTCCAAAGCGGTGCTTTCCGTTCTTCCGGTCATCGGATTCCGCCCGGATATCATTCACTGTCACGACTGGCAGACCGGCCTTGTGCCCGTATACCTCCACGATTCCTTCCAGCAGAACGAATTTTTCCATGGAATCAAAACGATCATGACCATCCACAATCTGAAGTTCCAGGGCGTTTATGATGTCAGGACGGTCCAGGAGATCACCGGTCTTTCCGACTATTATTTTACGCCGGATAAGCTGGAAGCCTACAAGGACGGCAACTTCCTGAAAGGCGGCATCGTCTTTGCGGATGCAGTGACCACTGTAAGCGATACCTATGCAGAGGAGATCAAGACCCCGTTCTACGGGGAACGTCTGGACGGCCTTTTAAATGCGCGTTCCCAGAGCCTTCGCGGAATTGTAAACGGCATCGATTATGACGTATTCAATCCGGAGACAGATCCTCTCATCACCCAGAATTATAATGCGACGACCTTCCGCAAGGAGAAATATAAAAACAAGCTGCAGCTTCAGAAAGACAAAGGACTGACGGAAGACCAGAAGGTGATGATGATCGGCATCGTATCACGTCTGACAGACCAGAAGGGGTTTGACCTGATCGCCTATATGATGGATGAGCTTTGCCAGGATGCCGTGCAGATCGTTGTTCTGGGAACCGGAGAAGAGCGCTATGAGAATATGTTCCGTCACTTTGCCTGGAAATATAACGGCAAGGTGTCTGCCAACATTTTCTATGACGAAGCTCTCTCTCATCAGATCTACGCAGCCTGCGATGCATTCCTGATGCCCTCTCTTTTTGAGCCCTGCGGTCTTTCCCAGCTGATGAGCCTCAGGTACGGCACGCTTCCGATCGTGCGTGAGACGGGCGGCCTAAAAGATACGGTAGAACCCTACAATGAATATGAAAGTACCGGTACCGGCTTCAGCTTCCGCAATTATAATGCGCATGAAATGCTTTATACGATCCGTAATGCAGAGCGGATCTTCTATGACAAAAAGAGAGAATGGAACAAAATGGTAGACCGTGCCATGGCGAAAGATTTCTCCTGGAACTATTCTGCAGCCAAATATGAAGAAATGTACAACTGGCTGATCGGAGATAAATAAGACCGGCCGGGACAGGGCTGATTTTAAAAGACCGGTCCTGCTGTCCGCCCGGCAGTCAATGCGCCATGCAGAGGAAAAAATGTAATTGGAGTGATAAAACATGAGTCTGGATACAGAAAGACAAAAAGCGCTGGAAAGCGCACTGGCACATATTGAGAAAGAGTTCGGCAAGGGCGCCGTTATGAAACTGGGCGATCAGACATCCATGCGGGTGGAAGCCGTCCCGACTGGCTCCTTAAGCCTTGACCTTGCCCTGGGGGTAGGCGGCCTTCCCAAGGGACGTATCATCGAGATCTACGGACCGGAGTCCAGCGGTAAAACGACGATCGCTCTCCATGCAGTAGCGGAAGTGCAGAAGCGGGGCGGCATCGCGGGATTTATTGATGCCGAGCATGCGCTGGATCCTGTTTATGCCAGAAATATAGGCGTGGATATCGATAATTTATATATTTCCCAGCCGGACAGCGGTGAGCAGGCTCTGGAGATCGCCGAAACCATGGTGCGCTCCGGCGCGATCGATATCGTGATCGTGGACTCGGTGGCCGCTCTTGTGCCCAAAGCGGAGATCGAAGGAAACATGGGGGATTCTCATGTGGGACTGCAGGCAAGGCTGATGTCCCAGGCCCTTCGAAAATTGACAGCCGCCATCAGCAAATCCAGCTGTCTGGTGATCTTTATCAATCAGCTGCGTGAAAAGGTCGGCGTCATGTTCGGCAATCCGGAGACGACCACCGGCGGACGTGCGCTTAAATTCTACGCATCCGTTCGTCTGGATGTGCGCCGCGTCGAAACCTTAAAGCAGGGCGGAGACAGCGTCGGCAACCGTACCCGCGTCAAGGCGGTAAAAAATAAAGTCGCGCCGCCTTTCAAGCAGGCGGAGTTTGATATTATGTTCGGCACCGGGATATCCCGGGAGGGTGATATTCTCGACCTGGCTTCGCAGTGCGGCGTTGTAGCCAAGAGCGGGTCCTGGTTTGCCTACGAGGGCGACAAGATCGGCCAGGGCCGCGAAAATGCCAAGACCTTCCTGAAAGAGCATCCGGATGTTATGGAAGAGATCGAAGCAAAAGTAAGGCGGAGCCAGGGACTGGATGACGACGGATCCGGCACATCCGAAAAGCCTGCGGAGGAAATACCGAAGGAGACGGGCAGCAGGAAATCTTCCAGAGCGGCAGCTCAAAAAGCGGAGCCGGAAGAGGATGCCCTGGATGATCTGGATCTTGCAGAGGAGACAGAGGATGGAGAACTGTAAGGCAAAAGCTCTCCGCCTGCTGGAATACAGGGACAGGACCACAGGGGAGCTGACGATGCGGCTTCTCAATGATGGTTATACGGAGGAGGAAGTCCGGGAGGTGATATCCTGGGCTGCCTCCTCTGGCTTTTTAAACGATGCCCGTTATGCGGAGAACTATATCTACTCCCGTTCCAGGGCTGCCAGCCGCCGGAAGATCATTCAGGAATTAAAGCAGAAAGGCATAGCCCCGGAGACCATCGAAGATGCGTTTCATTCCTATACAGAGCTATATCAGGAAGACGAGACAGATCTGATCCGCTCCGTTGTTCTCAAAAAAGTATCAGAGGGAGAAGAGATCAGCGAAAAACAGATGCGCTCGCTTCTTGGCGCTCTGGCAAGGAAGGGGTTTTCATACACCGATATCCGGAAAGTCCTGGAGGATCTCCAGATCACCTGCAGCCGTGAATATTAACAAATTGAAAGAATTTCTTAAGGGAAATTCTTGACAGGCACCTCAAAACAATATAATATTATACTGTTGTATGTTTAAGTAACTGCCACGTTGGCAGATGCATACCTGTACAATGAAAACTAAATAAGGAGGTGCTCCTGTGACAGGCACAACAATTATTGTTGCAATTGTCGCTGTGGCAGTCGCGCTGCTTATTGCAGTTCCAGTTACCAGCCGGATTGCTGTCGAAAAAAAGATCAAAGCGGATGCTGAGGTCATCGGCGCAGCAGAAGATAAAGCCAGAACTATCTTAGATGATGCTTTAAAAACTGCGGAATCCAAAAAAAGGGAAGCTTTGCTGGAAGTCAAGGAGGAGTCTCTTCGTACCAGAAATGAACTTGAAAAGGAGACAAAGGAACGGAGAAACGAGCTGCAGAAGTATGAAAAACGTGTTTTGTCCAAAGAGGAATCGGTAGACAAAAAAGCTGAAGCAGTGGAGAAGCGCGAGGCTGAATGTTCAGCCAGACAGGCGGAATTGCAGAAAAAAGAGAAACGAGTCGAAGAGCTCGAACTGAAAGGAGTACAGGAACTGGAACGTGTTTCCGGTCTGACCTCCGAACAGGCAAAACAAGAGTTGTTCAAATTAGTAGAAGAAGATGTCAAGGTCGATGTGGCAAAACTCTACAAAGAACTGGAAACCAGAGCAAAAGAAGATGCAGGAAAGAAAGCAAAAGAATATGTGATCAATGCCATTCAGAAATGTGCGGTCGATCATGTTTCCGAAGCGACTATTTCCGTTGTGCAGCTTCCAAGTGATGAGATGAAGGGCAGGATCATCGGTCGTGAGGGCCGCAATATCCGTACCCTTGAGACATTGACAGGCGTCGATCTTATTATAGACGATACACCGGAAGCGGTTGTTCTTTCGGCATTCGATCCGGTAAGACGGGAAGTAGCCCGTGTAGCCCTCGAAAAACTGATCGTGGATGGACGTATCCATCCGGCCCGTATTGAAGAGATGGTCGAAAAAGCCCAGAAAGAAGTGGAATCTGACATTCGTGAACAGGGCGAAACAGCAGCGATGGATGTAGGTGTACATGGTATCCATCCGGAACTGATCAAGCTGCTGGGCAGAATGAAATTCCGTTCAAGCTACGGGCAGAATGCTCTGAAGCATTCCATCGAAGTGGCGCAGCTCTGCGGCCTGATCGCCGGAGAGGTCGGCGTGGATGTACGTATGGCTAAGAGAGCCGGTCTTCTTCACGATATAGGAAAGTCCATCGATCACGAAGTAGAAGGATCCCATATCCAGATCGGTGTTGATCTTTGTAAGAAATACAAGGAATCACAGGTCGTTATCAATGCCGTAGCCGCTCATCACGGCGATGTGGAACCGGAATCGCTGATCGCATGTATTGTTCAGGCAGCGGATGCTATTTCTGCCGCCCGCCCAGGCGCCAGAAGAGAAACTCTTGAGACGTATACCAACCGTCTGAAGCAGCTGGAGGATATCACCAACAGCTTCAAGGGGGTCGAGAAGTCCTTTGCTATTCAGGCAGGCCGCGAAGTTCGTGTTATGGTCGTTCCGGATCATGTCAGTGACGCAGATATGGTCATCCTTGCCAGAGAGATCGCCAAGGAGATCGAATCTCAGCTTGAATATCCCGGACAGATCAAGGTTAATGTCATCCGCGAAAGCAGAGCCGTTGACTATGCGAAATAAATTCTGTTCCTGTTTAAATGTTAAAAATTTTTTAAATTGTTACTTCCCACAATATGTTGCGTTCAGGTACCATAAAGTACCACAATAACTTGTGAAAATCAGGTGAAATCCTTTAAAAACCGCGCGTTTGCGCGGTTTTTTTATTAAAAAAAGTTGTTGATTTTATGTTAAATACAATGTATAATGTGATTACAAAATTAAGGGAAAGTTAATATATACGTAACAAATATGAAAAAGGGGAGTAATAATAATGGAGAGAGATATTCGGGAATTCATTGCATATCTGCATAACAATAAGGGAACATCCTATAATACAGAAGTTTCCTATCAGAGAGATCTTAAAAAAATGACCAGCTTTCTCGCGGGCCAGAACATTCACACGATCGAGGCGGTGAGAAGCACTGACCTGGAAGATTACATGCGCTATATGGAAGAAGAGAATTTTGCGCCGTCCACGATTTCCCGCAGCGTCGCTTCGATCCGTGCCCTTTTTCAGTATCTGTTCCGTCAGGGACGCATCAAGGAGGACCCCGCAGACAATATCCGGCCTCCGAAGGTCGAGAAGAAGATGCCGGAGATCCTTTCCATACAGGAAGTAGAACGCCTGCTGGCCCAGCCGGATGCTGATACACCAAAAGGGATCAGAGATTCAGCCATGCTGGAACTTCTGTATGCGACCGGGATGAGAGTCAGCGAACTGATCCATCTGAAGATCAACGATGTGAATATGCGTCTCTCTTATGTCATCTGTCAGGAGGGCCAGAGAGAGCGGGTCATCCCCATCGGATCAGTGAGCCGTGACGCGCTGCTCCGATATATCCGGGAATCCAGGCCCGTCTTTGTGAAAGACGAACAGGAGACGGCTCTGTTCACGAACTGTTCAGGGAAACCTATGAGCCGCCAGGGCTTCTGGAAGGTCCTGAAAACCTATGCGGAAGAAGCCGGGATCGAGCGGGATATTACACCGCATACCCTGCGTCATTCCTTTGCAGTCCACATGCTGCAGAATGGTGCCGATGTACGGAGCGTACAGGAAATGCTCGGACATTCCGATATTTCCACGCCGCAGGTCTATCTGAACATGAACATGAACAAAGTCCGGGAAGTCTATATGAAAGCCCATCCCAGAAAATAAAAGTCCGGAAAGTCTATATGAATACCTTTCCCGGAAAATAAAATGAAAAAGGTTCTCTTTCCTGCCGCATCCTGGCAGGAAGGAGAACCTTTTTTAATCTCAGCAAAGCTCTGCGATCGTATATAGAAGCTGCTCGGATTCCGCCCAGCCAAGACAGGGATCCGTAATCGATTTGCCGTAGATATGCTGTGATCCGATCTTCTGACTGCCGGGCTCGATGTAACTTTCGATCATCAGCCCCTTGACCATCGAGTACAGGTCTTTGTCTACAGAACGACTGTGAAGGACCTCCCGGGCAATGCGGATCTGCTGTTCGTACTGCTTGTTGGAGTTGGAATGGTTGGTATCCACGATCACCGCGGGATTCAGAAGACTCTTTTCCATATATCTGTCATAGAGGAACCGGAGATCTTCGTAATGGTAATTAGGGCTTGCTTCCCCGTGCTTATTGACTGCTCCCCGAAGAATAGCATGGGCCAGGGGATTGCCGGATGTCTCGACCTCCCAGCTGCGGTAAATAAACCGGTGGGGATTCTGGGCAGCGACGATGGAATTCAGCATGACCGAAAGATCCCCGCTGGTGGGATTCTTCATTCCGGCGGGCACATCCATGCCGCTGACAGTCAGCCGGTGCTGCTGATCCTCTACCGACCGGGCTCCTACTGCCACGTAAGAGAGAATGTCTGACAGATAGCGGTAATTCTCCGGATAGAGCATTTCATCGGCACAGGTAAAACCGCTCTCCTTGATGGCGCGGATGTGCATCTTTCGGATCGCGACAAGACCGGCCAGAAGGTTTTCCTTCTTTTCCGGATCGGGCTGATGGACCATGCCCTTATATCCTTCGCCGGTCGTCCTGGGTTTATTGGTATATACCCGGGGAATGATCAGGACTTTATCTTTGATCTTTTCCTGTACCTTGCTTAGTCGGCCCAGATAATCGCATACAGCTTCCTCATTGTCGGCCGAACAGGGCCCGATGATCGCAAGAAACCGGTTATCCTCTCCGGTAAAGATCTTCCGGATCTCCGCGTCCCTTTGTTGTTTTAAATTCCTGATATCAGCATCAATGGGATATTGGCTGCGTATTTCCTCAGGTGTCGGTAATTTCTTAAGAAACTCGAATCCCATGACAGTAGTGGCTCCCTTCAAATTAATATCCTGTATAGGCAGCTGCGAAACTCCCTGCATCGATGGGAATGTGTGCGTTTCGCAGCAGATGATCATATCCGAGACCCCATTATATATGATTCCCGGATAGATGTCAAAGAAAGATTACACAGATCTTGAACTGCTGGTTACTATTCACGGTATGTCCGGATAAAATAGTGGATTTGTCGTGTTCGGACGTAAAAATCCACTGTTTTATCCGGACCGTGAATAGTAACAACTGCTGCGAAACTGCTTGACAAATACAGATAGATTTGTTAGAGTATCATCTGAAATCCGAGGAAAATGGTCGGAATTGGAAGAGGTGATGTATTTGAAGATGTCGACGAGGTCGATTTACGGCCTGAGAGCTCTGATCGATCTGGGACTGCATGCAGAGACAGAAACAGTTTCTCTGCAAAGCATAGCGTCGCGCCAGAATATTTCCATAAATTATCTGGAACAGATCATGCCGCTGCTGAAAAAGGCAGGCCTGATCACGAGCAGCCGGGGCGCACAGGGGGGGTACCGCCTGGGCCGGCCTGCTGATGAGATATCGGTGGGAGATGTGCTGCGTGTTCTGGAAGGAGATTTAAGAGCTGTCCGCTGCCAGTGCGGTTCCTGTGATTCCATTTGTACAGGCGGATCGGAGCAGGGATCTGAACAGGGCTCCTGTTTCAGTGCAGACCAGTGTGTGGCCAGGCACGTATGGAAACAGATCAATGACAGTATAACATCAGCGGTAGATACTCTTATGCTCAGCAGCCTTCTCAAAGAAGGCAGGGCAGACTGCGGTACAGAACAGAACGATCATTAAGGATAACCTGATTACGGAGGAACATAGAAAATGAACAAGTTAATCTATCTGGATAACGCTGCAACAACAAAAACGGCACCGGAAGTTGTCGAGGCGATGCTTCCCTATTTTTCGGAATATTATGGAAATGCTTCCACCATTTATGACTTTGCCGGAAAGAGTAAAGAGGCCATCATTCATGCAAGGGAACAGATCGCTTCCCTGCTCGGCGCAAATAAAGAGGAGATCTATTTTACGGCCGGCGGGACGGAATCGGATAACTGGGCACTGAAGACGACCTTTGAAGCGTATAAAGCCAAAGGCAATCATATTATTACTACAAAAATCGAACACCACGCCATTCTGCACACCTGTGAATATCTTGAAAAAGAGCGCGGTGCCAGGATCACCTATCTGAATGTAGATAAAAACGGCCTGATCGATCTGGATGAATTAAAGGCAGCCATCACACCGGAAACGATCCTGATTTCCGTCATGTTTGCCAACAACGAGATCGGAACCATCGAACCGATCCGTGAGATCGGGCAGATCGCAAAAGAAAACGGCATTCTCTTCCATACGGACGCAGTACAGGCTTACGGACAGGTTCCGATCAATGTGGATGAGTGTCATATCGATATGCTTTCCTCCAGCGGACATAAACTGAACGGACCCAAGGGGATCGGCTTTCTGTATATCCGCAAGGGTGTGAAGATCCGCTCCTTTATTCATGGCGGAGCCCAGGAGAGAAAACGCCGGGCCGGAACGGAGAATGTGCCAGGGATCGTTGGATACGGTGCCGCTGCCGAAAGAGCAGGCGCTTCCATGAAGGAAAGAACAGATAAAGAGATCCTGATCCGCGATCACATGATCAAACGGATCCTGGAGGAGATTCCTTTTTCCAGATTGAACGGAGATCCGGTAAAGCGTCTTCCGAATAATATTAACGTCAGCCTCGAGTTTATTGAAGGAGAGTCCATGCTGCTTATGCTGGATAATTACGGGATCTGCGCATCGAGCGGGTCTGCCTGCACATCCGGATCCCTGGATCCGTCCCATGTTCTGATGGCCATCGGCCTTCCCCACGAGGTGGCGCACGGATCTCTTCGCATGACACTCAGCGAAGAAACAACCATGGAAGAGGCCGATTTTGTCGTAGACCGGTTAAAAGATATCGTCGCCAATCTCCGGTCCATGTCACCTCTTTATGAGGACTTTATGAAGAAACAGAATCAATAATCGTTGATATCAGTGTAAATTATCAGGAGGATAACCTTTATGTACAGTGAAAAAGTAATGGATCATTTTCAGCATCCCCGCAACGTGGGGGAAATCGAGAACGCCAGCGGCGTAGGTACGGTGGGCAATGCAAAATGCGGGGATATCATGCGTATGTTCCTTGATATCGACGATGAGACGCATATCATCAGAGACTGTAAATTCAAGACCTTTGGCTGCGGTGCGGCCGTTGCGACGAGCAGTATGGCGACGGAACTGGTAAAGGGTAAAACCATTGAAGAAGCCCTTCAGGTGACCAACAAGGCAGTTATGGAGGCACTGGACGGTCTTCCTCCTGTCAAGGTGCATTGTTCCCTTCTGGCGGAGGAGGCGATCCATGCAGCACTGTGGGATTATGCAGAAAAGCACGGTATCAGGATCGAAGGTCTCAAGAAGCCGAAGAATGATATTTCCGAAGGCGAAGAGGAAGAGGATTATTGATCTTCCGAATGAATTTGTATCTGACAATTCTGTCCGATTATTTGTGCTGGAGGTTATAAATGACCGGACTTACAAAGGAAGAAGTACAGGAACGAATAGAAAAAGGACTTGTCAATACCAATGAGCATCCGGTGACCAGGTCCTTCAAAGAAATCATCCTGAAAAACTGTTTTACATTTTTTAATTTTCTGAACGTCGCGCTTTTTATCATGGTCCTGCTTGTGGGCTCCTATAAAAACGGGCTTTTTGTCATGGTCGTTGTCTACAATACCATCATCGGGATCGTTCAGGAGATCCATTCCAAAAGGATCCTGGACCGGCTGGCGATCCTGACAGCGGCTAAAGCAACCGTGCTGCGGGACTCAAAAACACAGGACATTGCTATCGACCAGCTGGTTCTTGACGATGTCATTCTTCTGAAAGCAGGAAGACAGATCCCCGCCGACTGTGTGATCATCTCCGGAAATCTGGAAGTGAACGAGTCGCTTCTGACCGGCGAGTCGGACAATCTGGAAAAGGCGGTGGGAAGTGATCTTTATTCCGGCAGTTTTGTGACCGCCGGGGAGGCAAGGTGCCGGATCACGCATGTGGGGAAAGACAATTACGCGGCAAAGATCACGGACGAAGCAAAGGAATATAAAAAGCATAATTCGGAGCTGAGAAATTCTCTGAATGCGATCCTGAAGGCCATCAGTATCATTATTCTTCCACTGGGTGTACTGCTGTTTTACAGACAGTATTTTATGGCAGGGGATACGCTGCGAAATTCGGTTGTTTCTACCGTTGCCGCCGTACAGGGGATGATCCCGGAAGGGCTTGTACTGCTTACAAGTATTGCCCTCAGCATCGGCGCGGTGCGCCTGGCGGGGAAAAGGACCCTGGTCCAGGAGCTGTACTGTATCGAGACGCTGGCCAGGGTAGATACTCTGTGTCTGGACAAAACCGGTACCATCACATCAGGGGCAATGCAGGTAGATTCGGTGATCCCCTGCCCCCGGTATGAGGATCTTGAGGATGTGCCGGGAGAAATAGTCCCGGAAATGGCCGGTCCTGAGGCTGATGAAGGGATGGACGGAGAATCTGCCCCTCTTGTCGGAGCAATTCCGCCTCCCGGGGCAGCTGCGCCGGCGGGGGCATTCCTGTCTGGAGGGCTGCAGAGGATATCCGAAACCTTTCCAGAGGCGAATGAGCTTTCAGAGGCAGAACTTGAGGAGATCCTGGGAAATCTGATGGGCGTTCTGAGAGATCAGAATGCAACGGCGAATGCCCTCAAAAAACGGTTTACCCGAAGATACGATTTTCAGCTGGACCATGTGATCGATTTTTCCTCCGACAGGAAATACAGTGGTGCGGCTTTTAAGGATCAGGGAACTTATCTTCTGGGTGCCTCCGGGTTTTTATTTCCGGAGGGGAGGGAATCCCTTAAGAAGCGGTGCAGCAGCTATGCAAAGCAGGGATACCGGGTACTGGTTCTGTGCCACAGCCCTCTGATCGCAGAAGGCACGGCTCTTCCCGAACAGCGTTCGCCCGTCGGCATCGTGCTTCTGAGCGATGTGGTCAGAAGTGAAGCGCCGGAGACGATCCGGTACTTTTATGAGCAGGGTGTAGATCTTAAAGTGATCTCGGGAGACGATCCCGCCACGGTATCGGCTATTGCCGGCGCGGCGGGGATCAGGGATGCAGATCATTATGTGGATGCATCGACTCTTTTGACAAAAGGTGATGTGATCAAAGCACTTTCCTCCTGCAATGTGTTTGGCCGGGTCACGCCGAAGCAGAAGCGCGAGATGGTGCAGGCTCTGAAGGAAAAAGGATGCACAGTCGCCATGACGGGCGACGGGGTGAACGACGTACTGGCTCTTAAGGAGGCGGACTGCAGCGTAGCTATGGCCTCCGGCAGCGACGCAGCCAAGAATATCGCCAACCTCGTACTCCTGGATTCGGATTTTTCCTCCATGCCGCACATCGTAGATCAGGGAAGGCGTGTAGTGAATAATATCCGGACAGCAGCGTCCATGTTTCTTATCAAGACGCTTTTTTCGGTCATGCTTTGTGTGGCGTCCATTCTGCTCGGGAATATTTATCCCTTCGAGCCGGTACAGATGACACTGATCAGTGCCTGTGCCGTGGGAATCCCTACATTTATTCTGGCACAGGAAAACAATTATAATAAGATCGGCCATACGTTTTTGCGGCACGTATTTATGAATGCGTATCCTTCGGCCATTTCGATCACCGGATGTGTGGTGGTTCTGATCCTGGTCTGCAGGCACATGTTCGGATCTACTGAGATGCTCAGTACAGCCTGCGTTCTTGTGACGGGCTGGAATTACATGGCGGCTCTGCGGACCGTGTATGCTCCGCTGAACCATTTCCGGAAGGTTGTCATCTACAGTATGCAGGGGATATTCTTTCTTGCGGCTGTGTTCCTCCGGAATATCCTGGGCCTCAGGTCTCTGGAGTTCGGAATGATCATTCTTGTTTTTGTCCTGATGACCTATTCCCCTCTTGTGACAGAGGCAGTGTCAGACTGGGTAAAAAAGCTCTACGCAAAGATCCTGGACCGGGAGGAAAGTACGTGGTATACCAGGCTTTTCTCCAAACTGATGGAACCATAAGATCTGCCGTGGAAATACGAAAAACAGACAGCCCCCGGCATGCCCTGGCACCCATAAGGCGCCTCGCTCTGCCGGGGGCGGTCTGTTTCGCTGTCTGCCGGGACATAAATCGTGATGCAGTTACGGAAAAAGCCTGCTCACTTCCTCCGCACCAGCCAGAAAAATCCGAAGGCAGGAACATTCACGCCTTTAGCCTCCATCTCATTTCCCGTCATAACATCCAGATAAAGCCCGTCATCCTCGTTGATCCAGGCTGTCTTGTCATATTCACAGAAATTATAGATCCCGATAAACTTCTCCTCTTCATTTTCCCGCACGATCACCAGAACAGATGAATCCCAGGAATCGATCGTCCAGAATGGTACATCTGCATTAAAAACAGAATGGGACATACGGATCCGTTCCAGCTTAAGGAGAGCCGGAAACAGTTTACCCTGCACGGTATCCGGCTTATCCCGGTTTTCAGCAAGATCCCAGCGGAAATCACCCCGGTGCAGATAACGTGAATCGGATACCTTATCGGGATCCTTCTTATAAGAATAATCATTCAGCATTCCGATCTCATCGCCGCTGTAAATGACAGGGATCCCCGATTGTGAAAACATAAAGGCATG
This sequence comes from uncultured Lachnospiraceae bacterium, assembly GCA_902782975.1. GTDB lineage: Bacteria > Bacillota > Clostridia > Lachnospirales > Lachnospiraceae > Blautia_A. The sequence continues at coordinate 1,719 of CACZPF010000260.1, read as the reverse complement.
CAGGGTGATATCATAGCGGATCGCCCTGTCCACGCCCGCGCGGTTTCCTTCGAACCCGTACCGCTCGATTCCGCACAGAGAGGCTGTCGTACCGCAAAGTCTTGCGTCCCGAAGCCGGGGATCATCATTATACAGTTCACCCCGCCCGAAAGAATCCGGGAAAAGACCTGTAAAAAAGTCATTCAGAAACTTTTTATGCGGCGCTTCCTCCATGCTGAACCACCGGAGATAATCATAATCCAGGCCCCAGCCGATATCGTCATGGCAGCGCAGATAATTCTGGAACACGCAGGAGCGAGGGAGCGAAGCGACAATATCCAGCTGACGGCGAAGAAGAGAGACATCCCTTGTGGCTACCGTGTGCCAGGTACTTGCCATGGTCGTCACATTATAAAGCATATGGCACTCGGGCTTTTCGGGCGTTCCGAAATAAGGCGCTACCTTATCGGGAGCCATCACAACTTCTCCCAGAAGAAGCACGCCCGGGCACACGATCTCACTGACCATTCGCATGATCCGGACAATGGTATGTACCTGTGCAAGATTGCGGCAGTTGGTGCCAAGCTGCTTCCAGATATAGGGAACCGCATCCAGGCGGATAATATCCACCCCCTGATTCGCCAGAAACAGCATATTGTAGATCATTTCATTCAGCACGATGGGATTATGATAATTCAGGTCCCACTGATACGGATAAAACGTTGTCATCACGTGCTTTTTGCAGTCGTCGAGCCAGGTGAAATTCCCCGGTGCCGTTGTCGGGAAAACCTGCGGGCAGGTCGCCTCGTACATGGCAGGAATATCAAAACTGTCAAAGAAGAAATACCGGTCCTGGTACTCCCTCTCCCCGGCCCGGGCACGCTTTGCCCACTCGTGATCCTCCGAGGTGTGATTCATGACGAAATCCAGACAGATATTGATCCCGCGGGAATGACACAGAGCGGTGACTCTGGCAAAATCCTCCATCGTGCCGATCTCCTCCTGCACGCTGCGGAAATCGGCCACCGCATACCCGCCGTCGCTGCGGCCCTTCGGAGAAGAAAGAAGAGGCATCAGATGCAGATAATCCACGTTGCATTCCTGCAGGTAATCCAGCTTTTCGGACAGGCCCTGGAGCGTCTGGCTGAAGGCATTGACATACATCATCATGCCGATCAGATCATTGCGGCAGTACCATTTAGGATCAGCCTCCCTTTTAAGATCTGAATTTTTCAGCAGGTCATTACGGTCGTTATAGTAGGTCCGGATGGTATCACACAGATCCTGAAAATGCATCATCACATAGGGATTATCCTGGTACAGCTCACAATAAAGCCATTTAAGCTCATCATAAAAACGGGAAAAACGATTTTCAAATATCTGGGGATCGCCGGCAGCAGAGGCGGCGGATGTTATGGCGGTCATAAAGGCTCCTTTCCTGTTGGATAAAATAAAAATCAACAAAGAATTATATATAAGAAAAAACACATTATACATATTCTACAGGAAAGACTGATAAAATGTCAAGAGTAACCGGTAACTTTGAAGAAAACAGGATTTTTCCAAAATGGACTTGAATTTTTTCTGTGAATCTATTACAATAACGCATAGGTTGGCGTGTATCATCATGAACACGCCGGAATCTCTATTTAAATTATAGGAGGAATATATCATGGCAGTAAAAGTTGCAATCAATGGTTTTGGACGTATCGGCCGACTTGCTTTCCGTCAGATGTTCGG
>CACZPF010000259.1 GCA_902782975.1 uncultured Lachnospiraceae bacterium | reverse complement strand
AGGATCCGCGTCATGTCCGCCTGTGTCAAAAGAAATCTTATGTCCCGTACTGCCCACGGTATAGCTGCCCTCGATCACACCTGAGTTCCTGTCAAAACGGGTGAACATAATATTGTCAGCCTGTATGTTGTGAAGCTCCACATTCATACTTCCGGGGGAAGGATCCAGCTGATAACCTTCTTCTGTTTCGACCCTGATCCGGAACCAGCAGGTCTGTCCGCTTTCAAAGGTTCCTTCCAGAAAACCAGATGTCGTACTGTCGGCATACCATGCTGCAACCTCGGCACTATACCCTGTTTCACCCTGGACCGGACTTACAAGACTTGCCGACACCTCATCGCCGGCAGCGGGGGAATTGACCCACAGCCGGATATTCCTGATATAGTCTGCCCATTCCAGTTCCACCAGGACATCGTGATCAATAGGAAGATCAAACGAGAAGGGGAAACGAACCGGCCGATGACCGATCGTAACCAGCCCGTAATAGTTTCCTGTAAACACTGCGATCCCTGAAGGATCGACAGGATTCTCCGGCTCCAGCGCCCTGGCACCTTCCTTTACATACTGTGTCGGGATCGGCGATCCGTACTCGCTCCTGAAGGAGACAGCATATACATTGGCAGGTGCACACACTACACTTATGATATACGACCGCTCGGAGAAACGGTTTACATACGCAGGTTCATCGTTCACATAAGGCGTAATACCTCCTGCAAAGGTATAGGCGGAGTTTTCCGATACGACAGCGATATGCATGGTATATGTTTTATCATCCGAGAAGGTATCGGTGTCTGACATGGTTATGTCTCCCATGGTCTTTCCGGATGGATAGGTCCAGGAGACACTTTGAAGTCGCATGCCGGTCGTATCACCGACCAGCTTTACCGACATCTCGCGGGGTGTTTTCCCGGGATACGGATAATCCGCCCATATCAGTATACTGTCGATCGTCTCTGCCCATCTGGCATAAAGCGTAATATCCGCCGTAATGGGACTGGAGAAATAGAATCGGTTTGTACATGCGCTGTTGGTATACCATCCCATAAACCGCAGTCCTTCAGCCACAGGACGTTCCGGCTCAACAGCAGTCTTACCATCCGGTACGTACTGAGGTGCAATCGCTGTTCCGTGTCCGTTCATATTAAAGGAAACCGTATGCGGAGACACGGGAACTACCGGGATGACAAAGGAGACAGAAAGATCGTCATTCACCTTTGTGAGAGTCTTTGCCTGACAGGCTATCGTCTCTTCTCCCACATGAAGTGTGACATTCATGCTGCAGACGGCACTGTCGCTCACCGTATAGTAAAAAGAATAACCCGGTTTTGCTGAGATCGTCGTACACAGATAATAGGTCTGGCCTGCCCGGAAACTGCCATGATAGGCCGTTCGTCCCAGACTGTTCAGGCACCAGAATGTCTTGTCGGGATCAACAAGAAAACCCTTCTGCTGCGATTCCGGCACGGTAATAACTTCTGCCGAAGTATATTCATCGGCGCTGCCGCCCTCCACAGGCGACGCCACCGTAAAATGCACATCATGAATGGTGGTCGTATTCTCATATTTCGGTTCGAAGTAAGGAAGCTCGATATACTTGCTTTCATGATCAAAGGGTGCTCCGGCGAGTTTCAGTGTCAGATCATCTTCGACGGAATCTTCAGGGCAGATCCACCGGACGAACCGCTTTCCCTCCTGCGGCCGGGCAGTAATTTTCATCTCTGCGCCGCGCCGGACACCGACATTTAAATAATCCACATATAAGGTCTGATATTCATCATCCCATATACCCCAGCTGGCATTATTAAATTGAAGGGTATCTGCATCTGTCAGGGCCTGGGCAAAATTGATCCTGGAAAAAACCGTGTAGGACACAGTTCTTGGATACAGCTTCACACCGTAGCAGAAGTAAAGATCCTTTTTTTTCTCCTTCACTTCATTCCAGATCTGATGCAGGAAATCCATCCGTTCCACCGAAGGATGAGAAAATGTCAGGGAACAGATCTGATAAGCATCGCTCCAGTTTCCATTTTCAGAAGCATAAAGTGATACTTCACCGATCTCACCATAACTGCTTTCATATCCCGTATTGCTCCATCTGACGCCGGCCCCATCCCAGTATACCGGCGTGACAGCATTCGTCAGGGTAAAAACACGGGAAGTAATATAATCACCGAAATCAGTCCCGTAATAAACGTTGATAAAAAACCGCTGGCCGACATAAGATCTGTTGAAGGGATAGCTTCCATGACTCGAGAGACCACTGGTCACTGTATCAAAATCCACGGTTCCCATGCTGTCATAGGTCCGGACTACGATTTTCTGAGGTGTGAAATTCGTCCTCCAGACAGCCTGGATCGTATTATTCGCTGCGGACTGGGTCTGGAGTTCCGGCTGCGCAAGAAATACCATCTGATCTCTCTTCAGCATACAGCCTGCGCTGTCCACATGGGCTTCCTTCCCCGAATCATTGGTATAATAGGCACGGATCGTGATGGAACGGCCTGCCATCGTCGGGTCGAATGGCCAGGAGCCCTCATTCTGATTCTGTTGTACACACCCGACATACCGAAAATAGAGTCCATCCCAGTACAAGACTTCAAACCGCTCCGGGATAATGTCCGTCTGCCACCTGACCAGGTAAGGCTTATCCGGATCCCCCGTAAGCGTAAACCACGGGGCGGAAGTAAAAGCAGGCGCGGGGTCTGCATGTGCGCTTTCAGGTATCAAAAGCACTGTAAGCAAAAAAACCAGCAAAAGAAATCCCTTCCAATATCTCTTCATGATGGCTGTCCTCCTTTTGAAATCATCTTCCGTTGTGATCAGTGCTGCACAAAATCTGTAAAATCAGTTGTGCCCAATAAACGCTAATTTAAACATATCACAACGAACCCGAAAAATAAATAAGTCCGGACAAGAACCATACAAATAGACGGCAAAAGCTTATTGACAAAATGATATCATTACAGCATATTCAATATATCCCCTGTCAGACATACCGAATTGTGACTGACCAGGCATTTACAGAAACAATATACAGGCAGCACTTTCTTATTTTTTATATCAAGAATGGAGATTTTATGAAGAAGAATTCAAGATTTTTATTGTATGGTGCAATTACATTTTTATTTGTATGCACAGCCGCCGGGACATCCTGCGTTTCATCCTATGCTTCCGCAGTCATGCAAAAAACCATCTCCTCCAAAGAAGATGCAGAAGCGTATATAAGGGAGCTCCTTACCGGAGATGCCTCTTCCCTTGATGAAGCCTGTTCTTACACGGACCAGATGAAAAAGGCCGTCAACTCTCTCGGAGGCATGGAAGGCCTCCGGAAGTCTCTGGCCTCACTTGGAGATATAAAGGAAATCGAGCCCGCTTCCGAAACACAGAATGGAGAAATGATCTCCTACTCAGTCCCCTGTGTTTTTGAAGCCATGAAGGTCGATCTCGTACTTACCGTCGATGCAGACCGGGCGATCGCAGGCCTGGTCACCGGTCGCTACAGCGGCGGTGCCAGTGCTGCCGGCACTGGCGGAGAAGAAAATACCGAAGTGCATTTTATATCTGAAGAATTATCGATCCCGGTCGAAGCTTTTGAAAACGGGGAACTCCCGGGTACACTGCTCATTCCCGAAGGGGAAGGCCCCTTCCCCGCAGTGGTTCTGATCCACGGTTCCGGCCCCAACGACCGGGACGAATCCATTGGCGAAAACGCTCCTTTTAAGGACATAGCGGAAGGTCTTGCTGAAAGCGGGATCGCTGTTTACCGGTTTGATAAACGCACCTACGTCTATGGTCCTCAGATGCATGAAGATACCGGAATAACCCTCTTAGAAGAAACCATCGAAGACGCGGTTACTGCCGTACAGGTTCTGGCCTCCCACGACAAAATCGATCCTTCCCGTATCTTTGTCCTCGGCCACAGTCTGGGCGGCATGTCTCTTCCTGCCATCGACCAGGAACTTAAAAGCGCTGAACATCAGGCATGTGGTTATATTTTCCTTGCTGCACCTGCCCGGAATCTCATCGATATCATGAGAGAGCAGTACGACTTTATTTATTCCCTGACACCAATACTAACCGCCGAACAGAAACAGCAAAAAGAACAGACATATCGGGAACTGGATCAGCTGAAAAATCTGGAATCCGCAGACAGCGGTACTCTGATCGCGAACGCCTATCCTGCCTACTGGAATTATCTGAATGAATATGACATCATCGGCACAGCTGAAAACATCACCGTACCCTGCCTGGTCCTTCAGGGTGAAGAAGACTATCAGGTAACCATGGAAGATTTTTCGCTCTGGCAGAATGCTTTTAAAGGCAAAGATACCTGGCAGTTCCGTTCCTACCCGGGGCTTATTCATCTGTTTGTGAAAGGGCAGAAATCGAACGGACCCGCCGCCTACATGAAAGCGCAGAAGGTGGAACCGCAGGTTTTAGAAGATATCGCATCTTTTGTACTTGCGCATTGAGATATATCTTAATCACTCAGGAGAAATATATAAATGAATCCTGTCTTTTTCTTTGATCTTGATGATACTTTATATGAGCGGAGTGAGCCGTTTATTCGCGCATGTAAAAAAATGTTTTCCTCCCGCTTTACGCTCGACTGGAAAAAGGTTTTTGAGATGCGCCGTTATTATGGCGATCAGGTTTTTGAAGCTTCCCAGGATGGAAGCATGACCCTGGAAGAATCCTATATTTTCAGAACCACCCGGGCCTTTAAAGAATTTGGGCACGATCTTTCCCCGGAGGAAGCGCTCTTATTTGAAAAGTGCTTTGACGAATGCTTATCACAGATTTCCCTGGAACCGGGTATGGAAGATGTACTGCAGTTTCTAAAAAACAGATCTGTACCCATGGCTATTCTGACCAATGGTCCGGGGGCCCATCAGCGAAAGAAGCTTTCTTCCTTAAATATGGCAAACTGGATCTCCGAAGAAAACTGGTACATCTCAGGAGAAATGAATACGACCAAACCCCATCCGGAAATCTATGCTGCCGCCGCCAGGGGAATGCATTGTGAACCGCAGAATTCCTGGATAATCGGGGACAGCCTGACGCATGATGTGTACGGTGCAGCCGCCTGTGGCTGGCACACCATCTGGTACAGCAAAAATGGGGCATCTTCTTTTGCTTCCTCTGCTTCTTCAACTTCTTCTGCTCCGGACAGAATCGTCTCCGATCCTGTCCGGCTGTTGGAAGTCATAAACAAGATCCTCGGAGACAGGGGACGGTTCTCTGTCTCCTTTCTCTGATAATTTGAGACAGGGGGTGATCCCTGTCTCCGTTGTGACTCTTATACCCGGATAGCTGTAAGAAGATTATTTATTGTGTCCGCCTGGACAGTGTGCACCTGCTTAGAGCCATCCTGCTGCACATAGTAATTACCACTCTCATCTGTCGACCCGACATGGAAGATAAAATCTCCTGTTTCTTCTGCCGCTGTCTTTTCTCTTTTTTCTGTAGTCTCGCCTTCCCCTTCTGCTTCATCGGTTTTGTCTTCTGCTTCTTTTTCTGAAATTGCAGATTCTGAAGTATTGTAGATCACGCGGATCGTGACCGGATCCTCCAGACCGTACAAAGACAGATCCTGGCAGTTATGTTCTACAAAAGAAACATAGGTAAACCCAAGGAGATCACTGACTGCCGAATCCAGTTTTTCGGACACCGTCTCCTCTTCCGATTTTTCCGTCTTTTTTGAATCATCTGCTGTTTCTTCAGTTTCCGCTGCCACTTCTGTCTCTTTAGTTTCTTCTGTCTTCGCCGCTTCTTCTTTTTCTGCTGCCTCTTTTGCCTCCGTAGGTTCTTCTGTCTTCGAGGTTTTTTCAGCCTCCGTTTCGCTTATTACTCTCCAGAGAGCATCTTCTTTTACAATCTTCATGGTACTGCCGCCTGCTGATATCTCAACTTCTTTCACTCTGTCCCGGTCAATGGACGGAATATCTTCACTTAAAGCATAATCGTACAGATCGT
>CACZPF010000258.1 GCA_902782975.1 uncultured Lachnospiraceae bacterium | reverse complement strand
TGAACCCTGAAGAACAGGAACAAACAGATCCATGAATACGGAAACACTCACTTCACCGCTGGAGAAAGCACTGATCACTTCTGCGCCGTTGGTATACCACTGAGCGATATTGTCCTTTTTCTCCTCGATAAAATCGAAAGCAGCCTGGATATCTTCTTCAGTCAGATCGGCTTCTTCCTTGCCGGAAAGCTCTTCTGCGATGGTTACAAGAATCATCGGGCCCGCAGTACTGGACATGGCGGGAAGGCTGACCTCGCCAGCGTACTCATCATCAAACAGTGCCATATAGGAAGTCGGCGGGTTGTCGATGATGTCGGTATTGTAGATGATTCCATAACGGGTCAGGGAATATCCCGGGCCGAAGTTTCCGTCGTATTTTGCGAAATCATAAATCTCGGAAAGGTTCGTGACGATCTCGGGATCGATTTCTGCAAAGAGGCCTTCTTCGTTTCCGATCACTGCAAAGCAGTCGGTGATAAACACAACGTCGATCTGAGGATCATCCTTCTGCTCACGGACCTTGTTCAGACGGTCCGCATTGCTGCCGGCCTCGTCAAAGATCACGGTGCAGTTGTATTCTTCTTCAAACTCCTTGGATACTTCTGCCATATTGGAAGCTGTTGTACCACCCCAGGTAGCTACAACCAGTTCCTGCTTTTCCTCTGCAGAGACAGCCCCTGCTGTAAGGGAAAGGACCATGGGCAGTGTCATTGTGATAACGGCTGCTTTTTTGAGAATTTTTTTCATCTTAGGTTCTCCTTTTTTAAATATATTTGCATCGATCATCCCCTGCCCTGCAGGAAACGATCGAATACATTGCAGAAATCTTTTATGATACATTCGTCATGCCTTGTAAATAAGAAGCTTTTCCGGCGGCAGATATACCGTGACCTCTCCCCCGTCCATGGGGCCGGTGTAATCTGCACAGTGCATATGAAGAGGTGTATCGAAGGCCTCCAGAATATCCACCTGCGAAATATTCCCTTTGTACGTTACCGCCGATACTCTGCCGGTATAGATATTTTCCTTCCGGTCATCCTGCCGTCCGGATACACCGGCCACATTGCCGGGACGGATCGCCGCCACTACAGAATCACCTGTCTTAAGATCTGCAGGAGCATTTCCGCCCGCGACAAGCATTTCACCTGTTTTCCGGGCACTAATATAGTATTTTCCGTCCTTTACTTCCTGAAGAGTCCCGTAGATAAAGTTGGTAAAGCCCATGAAATCTGCAAGGAAAGGACTTGCGGGATAATTAAAGACTTCTCTTGGATCTCCTTCCTGAAGAAGATGCCCTTCACTCATTACAAGAATTTTGTCGGCCAGCGATACCGCTTCCTCCTGATCATGGGTCACGATGATCGTCGTCACATTCAGCTTCTTCTGCAGCTGACGGATCTCTACCTGCATTTCGATACGGAGCTTGGCATCCAGATTGGAGAGAGGCTCATCCAGAAGAAGCACAGACGGTTCCATCACAAGAGCTCTCGCCAGAGCAACTCTTTGCTGCTGCCCGCCGGAAAGCTCCCTTGGATAGCGCTTTTCCAGCCCCTCCAGTCGGACCAGGTGGACAAAGTCTGCCACCTTTTTCTGTATTTCTGCCTTCGGCATCTTTTTCTGCTTCAGTCCATAAGCAATGTTATTGTATACCGTCAGGTGCGGAAACAGAGCATAATTCTGAAAAAAGATCGCCACATTGCGCTTATAAGGAGGGATCTCGTTCATGGTCCGTCCATTGATCCGGATGCTGCCTTCTGTCGGCTCCAGAAATCCGGCGATCATCCGCAGGATCGTAGTTTTCCCGCAGCCGGACCCGCCCAGCAGGGCAACCATTTCGCCCTGCTCCACATGAAGATTAAAATGATCCACAGCCGTTGTCGCGCCAAATTGCTTTGTCAGATTATCTATTTCAAGATAAGACATCCTGGGTTTCTCCTCTTATTCGTAAGAATATACTGACATTCATTGCCGGCACATGCCGTACCTGCACAGTTACTGTACTTATCATCACGATTTGAGGAAGACATCAAGACCGATCACCCGTTCGACCACGATCATCAGCAGAAGAGACGCCACGATCAGTATGGACGAAATTGCCGCTACTGTCGGATCAAAGTCAAAGGTCATATAATTCATGATGATAACGGGAAGTGTATTAAAATTGATTCCATGCAGGAGCCTTGCAACGACTGCCTCGTCAAATGAGTACAGGAAGGCCAGAAGCGCCCCCGCCGTGATCCCCGGACTCACCAGAGGCAGTGTCACATGGAAAAAAGTATAAACAGGATCGGCCCCAAGACTTGCCGAAGCATCCTCCAGGTTCCAGTCAAAGCCGGACATGATCGCCAGCGTGTTCCTGATAATGTAAGGCAGAATGATCACCACATGGCCTGTCAGGATCTGTATAAAAGCAGAAACGCCATGCATCCTGGTAAAAATTCTGAGAAGCACAAATCCGAATGTGATGGAGGGTACGAACATGGGCGAAGTAAAGAATACCGTTAATGCCTGCCGCCCCTTAAAAGTATAGCGTGAAACCGCCAGACAAGCCATAACTCCCAGCGCGATATCCACGACCGTTGCAACAGCACCGATCTCGAGACTGTAGATCAGTCCCTGGATGAATTTCGAGGAAGAGGTAAAAATATTTTCATACCATTGAAGAGAAAACGACTGCGGGGGGAATTTAAGAATCTGAGTCGGGCTGAAGGATGCAAAAATAATGATCACCAGCGGAAACAGCAGGAACAAAAAGGTGAAGGCCGAAAGCACGATGCTGACCCAGCCGGGTTTTCTTAAGTCACGCACGTTTTCCGCCTCCTCCCACACGATTCATGATTCCTTTTGTCGACCAGTTGGCAAGGAACTGGAACAAAAGAATAATAAACAGCAGAATGTAACTGATGGCCGCAGCAAAACTCAGATTAAAAACCGTATTGATCTGGCTGTCCACCAGCTGACTCATCATAACAAACTTGGCACCGCCCAGCAGCTGGGGCGTGACAAAGGATGTTATGGATAACGTAAATACCAGAATACAGCCGGATATGATACCGGGAGCGGAAAGAGGAAAGATCACCTTCCAGAAGGTCTCCCGCTTGTTGCAGCCCAGACTGTAGGATGCATATTCCACATTGGGGTCGATGTTCTGGATCACGCCGGCAATAGACAGGATCATATAGGGGATCAGAAGGTGTACCATACCAATAACCACCGCCATCCAGGTATTCAGAATGACCAGGGGCTTATGAACCAGTCCGACTGCCATCAGGAACTGGTTGACGATACCCCGCTTGCCCAGGATGACCTGCCATCCATAGGCACGCACGACGGCGCTGACCAGAAACGGAAAGATCGTTACAATGAGAAGCATATTTTTCATTCTGGATCTGGTCCGGGCAAGAAAGTAGGCAGTGGGATAACCGAACAGAAGGCTGACTCCCGTGCATACAAGAGAAATCCAGACCGTCCTCCACAGAACCTTAAGGTAAAAAGGATCCGTCAGAAATTTGATATAATATTCCGGCCCATCTTCAGCCAGCGTCGTAACCAGAATATATCCCAGCGGAAATACAAAACATATGACCAGCAGGAACGAAGCAGGCATCGAAAGACCAAGAATCGATAATTTTTTGCGTTGGCTCATTTCTGTCAACGTGTCCTTTCATGAGCTGATTTTCATGACAAGATTTTCATGAGCTGATTTCATCGAGAAGACTTCTCAGAAAAAGCAGGTTCCCTGCGGTCGTTTCTGATCCGTCAGGTTCTCTGTCTGCCATCCTGGAGTGCTCCTAAATGAGACATGGCACAGGATACCAGATATCCGGCCCCATAAAGCATTCCGTCTTCGTCCATACGATAATGCGGATTGTGGTGCGGATAGCAGGTATCTTTCGCTGGATTACCGGTGCCCACCTCCACAAAGAATGCAGGGCAGGTCCCCTGAAGAGCCGAAAAATCCTCTCCGGGCATCAGCGGATCGATATGAACAATACAGTCCTCACCATACAGCGAGATCAGAAGGTCTTCTGTCTCCTTCGCAAGTGCCGTATCATTTACTACACTGGCGTAACCTTTTTCAAAACGGAACCGATAGCCGGCGCCGGCGGACCTGGTGATCCCATCGCAGATCTCTTCCATCATCCGCGGCACCTTTTCTCTGGTCTCCTCGGAAAATGTTCTTAAGGAGCCGCGGATATGGAATTCTTCCGGAATGATATTGTAGGCATCTCCTGCATTTACCTGGCAGACTGAGAGAACCAGAGGCTCCAGAGCCCTGATCCGTCTCGACACCACCGTCTGGAGAGAAAGGATCACCTCCGCGCCCAGTACCACCGGATCCACCGTGGCCTCCGGCATGGAGGAATGGCCGCCCTTGCCGACGATATCGATTTCAAAACAGTCCGTCGCGGAAGTGAGGACCCCGCTCTTTACCCCAAAGCATCCCGTTGGATACGAGGAGGAAAGATGCAGGCCGAACAGAAGATCCACGCCTTCCATCACCCCCGCTTCTTTCATCTCGATCCCGCCGCCGGGCGGGACCTCCTCTGCATGCTGAAAGATCAGAAGAACATCCCCTTTCAGTTCTTCCCTGTGCCGGTTCAGGATCCTGGCCGCCGCAAGCTGTATGGCGGTATGCCCGTCATGACCGCAGGCATGCATGACTCCGTCATGTACAGAACAAAAAGGAAGATCATTGTCCTCCCGGATCGGCAGAGCATCGATATCAGCCCGAAAGGCAGCCGTGATTCCCGGCGATCCTCCCCGGATGCGGGCTACAACTCCCGTTTTTGCAGGACGGCTGATCTCGTTGATCCCCGCCTCCCGAAGCTGGGAGATAATATATTCCGTCGTCTGGTATTCTTTAAAAGAAAGCTCCGGATTCTGATGCAGATGCCGGCGGACAGCGACCATTTCGTCAAAGCTGTCCTTTACCTCTGCCAGAAGCTCCTCCCTTGTCATGCCCTGAACCTCCTCTTATCTTCTTTCTAACTCAGGCAATTGCGAAACTCCCTGCTTCGATTGAATTGTATGAATCTTAGCAGTGAGTTTCGCAATTCCTATCTTTCTAATTCTTCTGTGTGTCTGACCAGCTGATCTGTCAGCTTATTTAATAACCTCCAGTACCGGATCAATGACTTTCTGCTGAAGAACATCGATGAAGCCCTTATCTGTAATCGCATACAGCGGGATCGCTGCCAGACAGATAAAGGAAAGGAACATGCAGGTAAAGTTGATCGTACATCCGTTCGCTTTCAGTGCTTCGTTGAATTTTCTCTTTTCATCGGCCAGTTCTTCACAGGAGAGGTCAGACTGCAGTCCGCATACCGGGAACGGAATTTCGGATACTACTTTGCCGTCGACTACGAAGACCTGTCCGCCCTGGATCCTTGCGATCTCGTTGACAGCAGCTGCCATATCCTCGTGGTTGGTACCCATGACGATAATGTTGTGATTATCGTGGCCCATGGATGAAGCGATCGCACCTTTTTTCAGATGGAAGCCGCCCATAAAGGCTTTTCCGACACTGCCGCCCTTTCCATAGCGCTCCACCTGGGAGATATAGAGCACATCCTGGTCAAGATCACACTGGATGATCCCGTCCTTAACCGGCAGCGTCACATCTCTTGGCTGTGTAATAGGAATCCAGGGAAGGGTATCCATTGCTTTAACCTTCACTGCCTTTGCATCTGCATCGACGTGCATCTCGAAATCTGCCGCCTCGGCAGTTTTGGAAAGATGAATCGTATTCAGAAGAACAGGTGCATGATCTGCTTTTTCATAGTGAACAACAGACCTGCCGCCCTCAGCCACCACACGGCCGCCTGCGATCACGGTGTCGACTCTGAAGTCTTCGGGTCCCGTAGTCAGGTTGATATCCGCTCTCCTGCCGGGTGTCAGGCTTCCGATAAAACGGTCAAGCTGGAAACATCTGGCAGCGTTGATGGTAACCATCTGAATCGCTGTCATAAAGTCCACACCCGTCTTCAGGGCTGTCCGGACCGATTCGTCCAGATGGCCGGTATCGCAGAGATCGATGGTATGGAGATCGTCCGTCACGATCGAAATGTTGGATGTATCAAGATGATTTTCCAGCACCGGCTTCAGAAGCTCGACAAGGCTTCGTGCGGAAGAACCTTCACGCATCATGACCTGGCAGCCCGCTCTCAGGCGACTGACGAGTTCCGCGCCATTCAGTGCTTCGTGATCGGTAGAGACACCGGCTGCAATACACTTATTGAGGAGCTCACCCTCTGCATCCGGAAGATGTCCCTGCAGAGATTTTCCCTTCGAGATGGCTACATCACAGGAAGCGAGCAGCTCCGGAAATTCATATCCCAGATACATACCGACGCACTCGGACAGTCCTACGGCGTCTTCTCTTTCGAGAGCCTTTTTGATGATCTCCGTGTTAAAGCTTCCGCCCGAAGTCTCCAGATTTGGGGAAAAAGGTACATGGGAGGGAACTACAAAATAAAGCTTCAGATCGGTCGCTGCTGCCTCGTCAAGTACAGCCTCAATAGCTTCCAGACCGCCCACAACGCCAATCTCGTGCAGGTCAGTCATGATCACGGTCGTACCGTGACGAAGCACTGCTTCTGCAAAGGAACGGATGGACAGATTGGAGCTTTCCGGATGAATATGACCATCGATAAATCCAGGGGTTATATATTTTCCACCGGCGTCAATGATCCGGGTGCTCTCCCCAATGGTATAGTCGACATCACCGACGGCAGCTATTCTGCCGCCTGCTACGGCAACGCCTCCCTCATAGATCTCCCCGGAAAAAACATTGACGATCTTTCCGTTTTTAACTACGAGATCCGCTTTGGCAGTTCCGCCGGCTACATGCAGTAAATTCATATCCATAATCTGTTCCTCCTTTTCCATCAGAATGTGGTGGTATTATTGCGAACTTTAACAACGGGGAACCGGTCGGGAAGAGTAATGCCAGCTCTCTTATAGATGGCTTTGGCTCTTTTGTCGGCCTCTTCGAGAATCGCATCTTCGTCAAGTGTCAGGATCTTCCGATCTTTCATCAGCCATTTGCCGTCGCACATGGTACAGGTGATGTTGCTCGAATGCATCGCAGTCACCAGGGCGGCGATCTTGTCATTGACAGGCATCATCGACGGTCCCTGCGGATCGATGATGATCAGGTCTGCCTTTTTGCCCGGAACCAGAGAACCGTAGATCTCATCGTCCAGAAGTGCTCTTGCCCCCCAGCGTGTCGCCATCCGGAGAATATCCTGAGAAGGAACTACGGTAGGATCAAGTCTCCATCCTTTGTGGATCAGCGAAGTCAGCCAGATCTCATCGACCATGTCCATATGGTTGGAGGAAGATGCGCCATCGGTTCCGATCGACAGGCAGATGCCTTCTTTCAGCATTTTGGGGATCCGTGCAAATCCCAGTACACGCATGGCCGAAGCCGGATTGTGAGAGACCTTGACATCCCGTTTTTTGAAGAGATCAATTTCCTCATCTGTAAGCCATACCGTATGAACAGCCAGAAGATTCGGACCCAGCACACCCAGTTTTTCCAGATGTTTAACGGTCCCCTCGCCCCACTTTGCATAGGTATATTCCTTCTCTTCCTTGGCTTCCGCCACATGCATATGAATACCTACACCGTAATGGTCTGCCAGTTCCTTGGTCTTTACACAGATCTCATCTGTATCGTTAAAGATCGTCCGAAGCCCGAACCATACCTGGACACGGTTATCCGCCGTATTGTGCCAGGTTTCCAGATCCTGCACCTGCTGATCCAGTTCTTCTTCCATGGTACGCTGCCAGATCTTCGGGAGGCCGTCGCCACAGTCCATGACTGATTTTGCCAGCTTTCCACGAAGCCCCGATTTGGCCGTTGCCCGGCACATACCGGAAACAAACTGTCCGCCCGGCTCCGCAAAGGAAGTGACACCGGACTTGATCAGTTCCAGACAGGTAGTCAGAGTGGAAATATACGAATCCTCTTCGGTCATGTTGCTCTCAAAGGGCCACATTCTCTTGTGCAGCCAGGTGACAAAATCTACATCATCACCCACACCGCGGCTGATCTGCTGGGAAGTATGGACATGTGTATTGACAAACCCGGGGAGCACATATTTGCCGTTAAGATCCATGACTTCCGCATCCGGACGTACTTTTCTGGGATCTACCTTTCCGACAGCCTTGATCTTGTCATCTTCGATCAGAATGCTTCCACCGTCATATACCGTCTCGGTGCCCTCGGCCATGGTTACGATATATCCGTTTTTTAAAAAAATCTGCTTCATCTTACATACTCCTTCTCTGCTTATTCCAGTGAAATGATGGGATCGATCAGTTTAAACTGGAGAACATCAAACAGGCCCTGATCTGTAATTCCCAGGAACGGGATAAAGATCAGAGTCAGGAAAGAGAGCGTGATATTCGGGGAGGGAACATCACATCCAAGGGTCCGGAGAATGCGGATCATCTCCTCCAGCTCGTCTGCCACCACTTCTCCGTCCTGATCGGACAGAAGTCCACAGATCGGAAGCGGTATCTCTGCGAGGACTTTCTGATCCTTTACAAGAACCAGCCCGCCCTGAAGCTCCTGGATCCGGTTGACGGCAAAGGCCATATCATCCGGACAGCTGCCTACCACGCTGATATTGTGATGATCATGTCCGACGCTGATCGCAACAGCGCCTTCCTTCAGGCCGAAATTACTGATAAAAGATCTGCCGATGCTGCCGTTTTTGCCGTATCGCTCTATACAGGCAATGCGCAGAATGTCTCTTTCTACATCCGGAAGGACAATGCCGTTTTCGACGGCAAGCTCTGCGTGAATATCCTCGGTAAGCAGGGTATCATGGGAGGCACCGATTACGTGGACAGTCGCTTTTGTATACTTCGGATCGACCTTCATAACCAGTTCATCACCTGTAATTGCGCGGCCGATTTTGACTGTGCCTCTCAGCTTATCACTATAATTCGGTGCAGGAATATCTTCTGTGAGTTCGCGGTTATCTACGACCAGCTTACCGCCGGAAATAACCTTTTCTACCTGGCACTGTTCCAGAGAGGAAAGGAAAACAATATCCGCGATCTTGCCGGGGGTGATGCTTCCGATATCACTCTCAAGATGGAAATTCTCAGCAGGATTGATCGTAGCCATCTGGATCGCTGTCACAGGATCGATCCCCTCTTCTACAGCAATCCGGATCTTGTTGTCCATATGCCCTTTACGGCTGATATGAAGAGCATCGATATCATCGCTTACCATCGAACAATAGCGGGTATCGACATGCTCCTCTGTGATGATCTTAAGGCAGGGACGAAGATCCGTGGAAGCGGATCCTTCACGCATCAGCACAC
>CACZPF010000257.1 GCA_902782975.1 uncultured Lachnospiraceae bacterium | reverse complement strand
GCTTCCGCATATCCGGACGGTTTTACCACCAAGCTCTATGCTTCCAACGAAAACACCGCACTTTACACGTCCATCGGCGTGGCACTTCAGGACCAGCTGTCCAAGATCGGCATCAATGTAGAGCTTGAACTTCTTGAGCCCGCGATCTGGGTCGAGCAGTTCCGCAACGCTTCGGACGGCTTCATGGTAGGAGCACATGGTTTTGGTATGAACCTTGCCAATCAGATGCTCTCCAACTTCTCCAAGGACGCAGCGGCAGGCGTTGGTATGATGGCTTATGTAAAACAGCATCCGGACGATCTGGATGCAGCGATCCGTGCAGCCGTTCAGTCTACAGACAGTGAAAGCATGATCGCCAACATTAAGGCGGCAAACGCCCTTATTTCTGATAAGTATGCACTTGCCTATACCATTTACCTGCAGCCGGCCTACTACATTGTATGGTCTGACAAGATCGCAGATAACGGATGCTACAATAATACCAGCCTTTCCTTCGATTACACGCTGGTAGCTCCGGCAGAATAATAAAAATGAATCGATGCACACGGTTTATCAGGGAACGAGGCACATGTTCCTCCGGAAAACCTGCTGTGTAAACGAATAACATAGTAGATCAAAAGGAACATAGGCGGGGAAATCACCGGATGCTTATGTTCCTTTTTTCAAAAGAAGAAAAGTCAAATATAGAACCGATTTTATGCAGGAGATGTCATGAATTCTTCATACAGCAGATACATTATCAAACGAATCCTGGTATCAGTCCTGGTAATATTTATTATTTCTGTTTTTGTATTTCTGCTGATGCATCTGATCCCGGGGGATCCCGTGCGGACGATGCTCGGCGGTGAAACAGATGAGGCAGTGGTGCAGGCTTACCGGGAAAAGCTTCATCTAACCGAACCACTTCCGGTCCAGTACTGGCTGTGGCTTAAAAATGCGCTTAGAGGGGATTTTGGAACATCCTACGCACTGAACGGACAGGATATCGGGGAACTGTTATGGCAGCGTTTTCCGATCACCATGTCCCTGGCTGTGCCGTGTATTCTGGTTTCCACGATTTTAGGCGTTCTTCTGGGCGTCCTCTCGGCGATCCACAGAGGATCGGTATTTGACCAGATCGTAACCGTTATCCTGACGGCCATGAACGGTGTGCCCATCTTCTGGATCGGTATTGTGTTTATCTGGGTGTTCGGCCTGAAACTGAGGTGGTTCCCGGTGATGGGCTATACAGCTCCCTGGGATAATTTTATCCAGTACTTAAGAACGATCGCCATGCCGGTGACGGTTATGAGTTTCGGACCTCTGTCTGCCATTGCCCGGCAGACAAGAACCAATATGCTGGAAGTGATCAGCCAGGATTATATAAGGACAGCGAGAGCGGACGGTATTGCCGAGTCGAGCATCAAATACCGTCATGCACTGAAGAACGCGCTGATCCCCGTTGTCACGATCGTGGGTATTCAGTTCCGCTGGCTGGTGGGAGGTTCTCTATTTACGGAGCAGATCTTTACGATCAACGGCATAGGCCGGACAGTCATGCTGGCAATTACGAGCCGGGATTATACCATGATCCAGGCCTGTACCTTTATCATTTCGGTATTTGTCGTAGGCGTTAATCTGCTGCTGGATATTCTGTATGGCTGGCTTGACCCGAGGATCCGGCTCTCAAGCGGAAAGGGGGAATAAGACATGGCAAACGATCATTCCTCCAATAAGAAAAATACGCAGTTCCGACTTTTTATGAAGACCTTCTTCAGCCGGGGAATTATAGTGAAAATCTCCCTGGTCATCGCAGTCATATTTATCATTATTGCAGTATTCGCAGTTCCCATCGGCAGATTTGTGCTGAGGCAGGATCCTCTGGCGGTGGACCTTGCAAATACCTTTGCAAAACCATCGGGTGAACATCTTCTGGGAACGGATGCCTATGGACGGGATATTCTGGCCCGCATTGTTTACGGGGCTCAGATGTCTTTGATCTGTTCGGTATTTTCCTGTATTCTGGGCGCAGCCGTCGGGACGCTCCTGGGGCTTGTCGCCGGCTACTATGAAGGAGCCGTGGGTACTGTGATCATGCGGTACGTGGACGTTCAGATGTCCATCCCGTCCCTGATCTTTATTATTGTGATCAGTCTGATTACAGGAAATTCTCTGTTTGGCGTCATTCTGGCGCTGAGCTTCGGGCTGATCCCGAATTTTGTACGGCTGATGTACGGCCTGGTACTGCAGCTGAAGGGAAATGATTATGTGACCGCAACACGTCTCGTAGGCGTCAGGCAGGCGAAGATCATGTTTCTTCATATTCTTCCGAATACGTTCCCGTCCATGATCGTTATGCTGACCATGAGCCTGGGAAGCAATATCATGTTGGAATCGACCCTCAGCTTTCTGAATATCGGCATCCGTGTGCCGACCCCCTCCTGGGGAAATATGATTTCAGAAGGATATTCCTATATTTTAAGGGGCGAGCTGATGCTTTCGTTTGCGCCCGGTATCTGTCTGATGCTGGTCGTGATCGCCTTTAATATCCTTGGCGACGCACTTCGTGATTCGCTGGATCCGAGATTAAGGGGGAAGATTTGATATGGGTGAAAGATTACTTGAAGTAAAAGATCTGTGTACTTCCTTCTTTACTTATACAGGAGAGGTCAAGGCTGTTGATCATGTGAGTTATTATCTTGATGAACAGGAGATCATCGCCGTTGTCGGAGAGTCCGGCTGCGGAAAGTCGGTGACCCAGATGTCCGTCATGCAGATCATCCAGAGTCCTCCGGGGAAAATCGTCGGCGGGGAAGTTCTTTATCAGGGGAAGGATCTTCTGAAGCTCTCCCCGGCAGAAATGCGCAAGATCCGCGGTGCGGAGATCGCCATGATCTTTCAGGAGCCGATGACGGCGCTGAACCCGGTCATTACGGTCGGAAAACAGCTGACGGAGGTCATCCGGTCGCATTCCGGCCTTTCCAAAAAGGAGGCCTGGAAAAAAGGCGTAGAATCGCTGGAGGCCGTGGGCATTCCGGATCCGGAAGCCCGGATGAAAAACTATCCGTTTGAGATGTCCGGCGGCATGCGGCAGCGTGTCTGTATCGCCATTGCGGTGGCCTGCAACTCAAAGATGATCATTGCGGATGAGCCGACAACTGCCCTGGATGTGACGACACAGGCGCAGGTAATGGAACTTCTGCAGGAGCTTGTTGTAAAGTATAAAAAGTCTGTCCTTATGGTTACCCATAATCTGGGTCTGGTGACCCGCTATGCGGACCGGATCTATGTTATGTATGCCGGGCAGGTGATCGAGTCCGGTACAACGGAATGTCTGATGACAGCGCCAAAGCATCCTTATACGGTCGGGCTGCTGGAATCTGTTCCCAGCCTTGATGATGACAAGGAAAAGGCTCTGGTCCCCATCGAGGGAACGCCGCCGAACCTTGCCAATATGCCGGAAACCTGCCCCTTCCTGCCCAGGTGCAGATATGCGGCGGATAAGTGCAGAAATTCCGTGAAGCCGTCCCTGCGTCTTGTGGACGAAAAAACGAATCACTATACGGCGTGCTATCTGGACCTGGATGAACATTTCGGGTCAGACCCGGAAACTCTCGGGCAGGAAGCAGAAGAGGCGGGCGGACAGGCCAGAAAGAGTGCAGCCGGAGAGGCAGGCACACCGGCCAAAAAGAGCGCAGATGTGAAGGCTGATGAACAGACAGGAAAGGAGGGCGTCACACTATGAGCAGCGTAAATGAAAAGACCCCTCTGATCGATGTGAAAAATCTGAAAATGCATTTTCAGATCCCGCAGGGTTTCCGCCAGCCGCCGGCTGTCGTGAAAGCTGTAGATAATGTAAGTTTTAAAATCGAAAAAGGGCAGATCCTCGGTCTCGTCGGTGAATCCGGCTGCGGCAAGACCACCGTCGGGAAAAGCATCCTCCGGATCTACCATCCCACGGATGGAGAGGTTCTCTATAAGGGGCAGGACATTCTTAAAATGCCGGAAAATGAGTTTTCGAAATACCGCCGGGAACTTCAGATGGTATTTCAGGATCCATACAGCTCCATAGACCCGCGGCAGTCCGTTTTCGGTGTTGTGAAAGAAACGCTCCTTGCAGGCGGGAAAAAATACTCCTCCGCCGAGATCAAAGAGAAGGTAAATGAATATCTGGTGACCGTCGGCCTTCCGACAGAAATGGGCGAACGCTATCCCCATGAGATGTCCGGGGGACAGAGGCAGCGGCTTGGGATCGCCCGGGCACTGGCCTGCGAACCGGAGCTGATCGTCTGCGATGAACCGATCTCGGCACTGGATGT
>CACZPF010000256.1 GCA_902782975.1 uncultured Lachnospiraceae bacterium | reverse complement strand
CAGCGAAAGCTTTGATGCGCTTATGCAGGATCCACTGGTGGATCTTGTTTATATTGCAGTACCCAATAATTTCCATTATGACTTATGTATGAAGGCCATTGGGTATGGAAAAAACCTGGTCTGCGAAAAACCATTTTCGGTAAGAGCCGAAGAGTGTGAAAAGATTCTGGATGCAGCCCACGAAAAAGGTGTGTTTATTTCGGAAGCATTATGGCCGGCTTTTCTTCCCTCCTACAAAATGATCAAAGATGAAATCCAGGCCGGCTCGATTGGAGAACTGACTGGAGCGGATATCATCATGCTTGATAATGTCATGTTCCTTGAACGGGTCAAAAAGCTGGAAACAGGCGGCGGCGTCCTGCTGGATGAAGGTCCCTACGCACTTGGCTGTATGGCATCATTCTTTGGAATGGATATCGAGAGCCTAAAGAGCAGAACACGGAAGCTTGAGACAGGAGTGGATGCAGAGCAGGAGATAACGATTGTATATAAGGATGGGAAGCAGGTATATATCCACCAGTCCATGGATGCGGCGGAGGATGCCCATGAACAGTATGTGAGTCTTAAGGGAACGAACGGCAGTATCTGGATGGACGCAGTGGCGAATCCGCACACAGTAAAGGTTCTGGATGCGGACGGCAATGTGAAGAAGAACCTTACTATTCCGGAACAGATCACCTTCCGTGGGATGCCCCCTGTTTCAGGGTACGAACATGAATGGATGGGATTTGAAAAGGCATTGCGGGAAGGGAAAAAAGAATGTGAAGAAGCCCCTAATGCCATGACTCTCTGTATAGCTAAGATCATGAATGAAGTATTCGAAAACGCAGGAATTACATTTCCGTTCTGACAGGCGGGGAGACAGGGGACGGTTCTTTGTCTCCTTTTTCTGAAAATTCAAAAAAAGGAGACAAAGAACCGTCCCCTGTCTCCTCAGGAAAGAGGAAAAAATGATTATTGACGCAAATATGTATTGGATTCCGGAAGCAACTTTTACGGATGATGGCCGGATGACAGAATTTCTAGATTCTATTTCTGCAAATGAAGGAGTCTGTGCCAGATGGGAAGAACTTCCCGGGAAGAACAGGAAGCAGATTATTATTGAGCAGCCAAAGGGCTTTCAGAATCTGAACTATGTACAAGGTGAATATACTGCAGAAGGGCAGATAGCGGACTTGGATGCGGCGGGTGTCGATATGGCTGTCCTGAAGGCTCCCTGCTATCATGCCTGGATCTCCATGGATCTGTGCAGAAAATTTAATGATGAGATGGCAGAGCATGTGAGAAAAGGGAACGGTCGTTTTGCGGCTCTTGCCATGATTCCGCCCCAGTATGGAGAAGAGAGCATAAAGGAACTGGAGCGGTGTGTAAACGAACTGAAGATGACCGGGGTTCAGCTCTCTACACATTATGGGGATAAATACCTGGATGATCCCGTCTTCCGTCCGTTCTTCCGGAAGATGAACGAAATGAAGATGACGGCTTACGTTCATCATTCTCCCGTGCCCGTCGATCACAGTTCGATCATTGAATATAATAATTTAAGGCGGTCCTATGGCCGGTGTATGGATCAGACCATCGCCATCAGCCGCGAAGTATTCGGGGGACTTTTTGATGAATGCCCGGATATCAAACTGGTTCATTCCATGCTGGGCGGTTCTTTTTATGCCTATTTAAACTCCATGTTCAGAAGACAGCCGAAAGGGCCGAAGGCGGATACGGTGCAGAGATTCGATACAGATACAGACAGATTCTGCGACCAGATCAGGAATAATATTTATTATGAACTGTCCCATGCTCAGCCCTGGGGAAAGGAACTTCTGGAGTGTGCCGTGAAGATTCTGGGAGCGGACCATATCCTGTTCGGCAGTTCCTATCCGGTTCGTCAGGAATGGCTGACGGGCGGACCGGCTTATGTGAAAGGACTGGATATAACAGAAGAAGAAAAAGACCTGATCCTGGGAGAAAATGCCCGGAACCTCTATAGAATCTAAGCATGTCCATTCTTTATTTCTGAATTGACAATATTTGATATAAAATGTCGAATTTTGTCGATATATGTCGAACGATTTCTGTTGAAACAACCAAATAGACAGACTATAATTCCTATGTAATAGAAGGCATATGTATTGAGCGGAGGAGTGGAATAGGACTGTGGATCAGGAAATGTTTGAGACATATATAAAGAATCGAATGGACGAGGAGGGAGAGTTTAATTTTCGCTGCACAGAATGTGGAGAGTGCTGCAGGGACAGGAAGGACATCCTTCTCACTCCTTATGATCTGGATAGAATGTCGAGATATTTAAAGATCAGAAGAGAGGAGATCATAAAACAGTACTGCGTCGTTTATATTGGAGAAACCAGCCATCTTCCGATCATCGCAGTCAGGATGGATGGTGTCCCCTGCCCTTTTTTGAAAAATAAACGGTGTTCTGTTCAGGAATGTAAACCCTCTGTGTGTGCCCTGTATCCGCTTGGCCGGACAGTTTTATATAATAAAGATCCAGATGAGTCTGGAGCCGATGCCTGTAAAATACAGTATTTTCTGCAGCCGGTCTGCTGCGGTGCGAGGGATGAACGGCATACGGTAAAGGAATGGATGGCAGGCTATCATATGGAAGACGGGGATGCCTGGTTTTTTAAGTGGCAGGAAACACTGATCCTGCTTGTAGAAAAAATGAATGATCTTATCCCGCGCCTGTCTGCAGGGATTCTGGATGAATTATATACGGCACTTCTTACAGGTTTATACCTGGGATACGATGACGACCGGGATTTTCTTGACCAGTTTACCGAAAATACGCATAAAATCATACTGATGCTGGAGTTGTTAAAACAGATCGACAGCCTCGGAAAATCTGATCATCATACGTAAAACGTACAAACATAAAACATTTGAAGAACGCCTTGACGATTATGGCAATTTCGGATGTGCTGCAGGGAATATTTGAGTATGGTTAAGAGAACATCTGAAACAAATGCGGCAGCGGGGACGGTTCTTTTGCAGCATTTTCCATGACTCCGGCCACGGATCTGACGACGCTATGGGATAACTCCTGCCGTGTTTCCGGGGATGCCTGACTTAATGATATTGGAACCGTCCCCGCTGTCACCTTCTGTGTCTGCTACAGATGCATTTCCACGGTCAGGTTATTGTTTTCTGCGGTCACGCCTGCGCGGCTTCCGATGATGAGAGGCATCATGGGATCGATGTGGCCGATATCGGCATCCATGATGACCGGGACCTGCAGATCCTTGATTACATCGGTAACGGCATTATAGGCGTTTACGCCCATCATATCCTGTTCAAAGGATGCAAGAGGCCGCCCGATCAGGAATCCGGCGGCGGTGTTGAACCACCCCTGCTGTTTTAAATGCCATACAGTGCGCCGGATCGACATGGGGTTCAGGTCGCAGGCTTCCATGACCCAGATGATTTTTTCTCCTCTTTCAACGTATTTCTTTACATTGTCATATTTTGTCCCGGACAGATTTTCCAGAACATCCAGACACCCGCCAAGCAGCAAGCCTTCAAAAGAAATCTTTTCTTCTGCAGGAGCGGGAACAAGCGTCTTTCCATCCGGCAGATAATTCTTCAGGATCTTTGGCTCTGTCAGCAGATATCTGGCCAGAGGATCCACGTCTTCCATGCCGTCATAACAATCCGGGCGTTCAAACTTATCATATCCCCTTACAGTGAGGCAAGTGCCTTCCAACAAGGCAAAGGAAGCATCTTCAGTATCTTCCCAGGGTTTCCCAAAGCCGCCTGCGCAGGGACCGTAGATCCCGGGTGTATCGCAAAGCACCGCCATGGGAAAGATCATATTGGTATTGTCAGAATAACCCATGTACCACTTGGGATCAGCCTCTTTAAGCCGTTCAAAATCCATGCAGGAGATGGTTTCATTCATCAGCTCGCCACCGCCTACGGAAATCAGGGCATCGATCTTGTCGTCCAGATAAAACTTCATGACATCGGCGGCGGCATCTTCGGGATTGGTGCTGATGCCAAGGCCGTCGGACTTATAGCAGCTGTCTGCGCAGACGACATGATAGCCTCTGTTCTCAAAGTTTTTGATGGCGGCGGCAAGCCTTGTGATATAGGGCTCCATTCCTGCCCCGAAGGAAGGAGCGACGAGTCCGATCGTATCGCCGGGTTTAAT
>CACZPF010000255.1 GCA_902782975.1 uncultured Lachnospiraceae bacterium | reverse complement strand
GCAGGTGCCTGAGCACTTTCTCCGCGTATGCGAGTTTGCGAAGGCACCTGCTGATAGGCGGCGCAGCATTTTCTCAGCTTCCGGCCAATGGTCTGACGGCACTATGGACATTTCCTCCCGGGCGTCCGGGCTGTTCGATGGCAAAAGATGAACTTAAAGCCATTAGGGCTGTCCTTCCATGTAAAGCCTCAGCCGAAGGCAGATTGATCATTGTTCGGGCTGCTGCGTTTTTGAACGTTGGCACGGCGGTGTTCCAGAGCCGCCATCGAAATTTCGATGTCTTCTTCTGCTTCCGTTTCGTTAAAGCAGCCCACCGTCACCATGTCACAGTCACGGATGGTAGCCCAGGAAAAATTCAGCCCGACGAACGGTGTACAGCGTCCGGCTGCCATAGGCTTAATTGTCATAACCGGCTTTTTGGCATTGTGAATAATCTGATTGACCGTCTCTATTTCCACCTGCATTAAAAAGCCCATGCAGTTGTAGATCTGGATATAGGTCTGGACATCATATTCATTCAGATCGCTGTAAACGATCAGCTCCGGCATATGTGCGGAAAGGCCGGGAATCATACCTTCTTCGCGGATCATCGACAGATAGTCAGGAAGGCGTACGATCTGCTGCAATCCTTTATTAACCAGCTGTTCTGCACTGGAATGATGGATCAGGCAGATTTTTGCCCCCATTTCCCTGCTGTGGTGAATGACAGCTCTTGCTTCCCGGCGGGCAGCGGCACTGTCTTCCATGTTCAGGATCGGCGTATCGATCATGATCATTGGTTTGCCGGTGCGCTGTTCGGTCTCTTTAACCGCTTTTTCCAGCTGGGGAACAGCGCCAAATAATGACATGATCGTATCTACACCATGAGACATGAACGTTTCAAGGATCGGAACGATGGTCGATGGATCGGCATGGCGGGCTTTGATCATGGAGTCGGCAGACGGGCTGGTATGACTCCAGCCGGCGATCCAGTTGGTTCCGATGATCATACGTGATAATGAGAGGCCTTCTACCTGTGTCCTTGGAAATAATGAGGGTTCCATAAAAGTACGCACTCCTTTCGTTGTTTTTATATATAGGTAATTGCGAAACTCACTGGTAAGATTCATACCATTCAATCGATGCAGAGAGTTTTGCAATTACCTGTTTGTATATATCTACAATAACACAGATTTAGTGCGCACTGCAATCGTCATCATTCATTGACCGGCAGAATTTTAATATCTCCGGAGGTGGTATCTATATTCACGTTTCCGCTTCCGTCTCCGCAGACTAAGGCGCTTCCCTGTTTTGTAAGGGGCAGTTCGTAATCGATCTTTCCACTGGTAGTATCAAGATGTGCGGTAAAGCCGGGTTCAGCCGGGAGAGCTGCAGTCACATCTCCGGAGGTAGCATCGATCTCCAGGTCCTTCAGTCCCGCGACCTGAATGAGGATATTGCCGCTGGTGCTTTCGGCCTTTACTTTTTCTGCTTCGCCGAGTTCAGCCTGAATGGCTCCTGAAGTGGATCCGGCCTTAAAAGTGCCGACATTCTTTGCAGTCACAGAGATACTGCCGGAGGTCGATCCGGCTTTTATTTCATCTGCGCCGACAGCATCGATCTGGATATTTCCGGAGGTAGAAGAAAAAGATATTTCCTGTGCCTTATTTTTTATGCTCAGATCTGCATCGCCTGAAGTGGCGTCACAGGAAATTTTCTGAGCCTCTGCCGACGCAAATATATCACCGGAAGTTACATTCAGGTCCAGCACTTCCGTCTGAAGAGAAGGAATAGAAAGCGTGGCCGAAGTGGCGTCGATGCTGACTTCGCCAAAAGCGGAACCTTCCGGAAGGGTAATGGTCAGTTCTTTTTCCTGATCCGAAAACTGGAAGAAACGGGGTTTTTCATACTGCACCCGCAGGGTATCCCCGTCCAGCCACCAGATCATTCTGTCGTCCGGACGGATTTCTTTTTTCGATGTTTCGGTGAGGAAAATGGTGTTTTCTTTATGATAAGTGATATCGACTTTCCCGTTTATCCAGTTGATGTCCAGGTTTCTGACAGGATCGCTGATGACGGCATTTCCGGCAGTATATTCTTTTTCATGGGAAAAACCATTGCCTGCAGAGACGATGATACTATTTACGTTTAATGCAGTGACAGCAATAAGGATGAGCGCGCATCCTGTCATAACAGTTTTTAACAGTGTGTTTTTACTCATTTTTTGTTCCTCTCTTTCTCATGATTTCCGTAACGACAAATCCGATGCCGGCAAGCACACCGATGGTGTAAAGAATCGTGTTTCCGGTTATTCTGCCGTGTGAACGGATCATGTTCATCATGTTGATAAACAGGGCGGCGTCAAGGCCGAGTACGATGATCAGCGGATTGCTGCCGCCGATCATTTTTTTAACAGGCCGGGTGCGGATCATAAAGGGCAGGAATACCAGGCCCAGTCCAAACAGCACGGCGCTGGAGGCAATAAAGAACCAGGTTCCCCGTGTGTACATGCAGACGACGGCCAGCAGTACAACAAGGCTTACACAGAACGAACAGAACGTCCAGAATACTCTGTCCTCCGGCACCATGAGCGGTACGATGATCAGGGATGCCGCTACCAGAAGAGAAGACAGGACCACGAAAAACACTCCCAGGGAGGCTCCTGATGTGATATTGACGATCAGGCACACCAGAACAGGTATCATAAACAGGCCAGCAAAGACAGAACCGACTGCGGCGGAACGGCGCTTAAAACGCATTTCGCCGTAGCGGATCACCGAAGTTTTTTCATTCTGGAGGCTGTCGTCGATCTCGGTTTCCCGGATGCGGTGCAGGATATCGCGGCACGATTCACATTCCTGCAGATGTTCTTCTACTAATTCGCGGCTGTTTTCACTGCAGGCGTCATCTGCGTAGAGTGGCAGCAGATCGCGGATCACGTTGCAATCAAGCTTCATTTTTCAACCATCCTTTCCAATGCACGGCACATTTACTGCGCCATCGAGGCAGGTACAAAAGATTTATCTTTCATACTATCCTGTAATCTGAGTCTGGCACGGTGATAGGTGACACGGGCCCAGTTTTCTGTTTTTCCGAAGATCGTTCCGATTTCTTTGAAGCTTAATTCTCCAAAGACCCGCAGTTCAAAAACTTCCCGGTAGGGTTCCTCCAGAGCGTGCAGCGCCATGTGGATCCGGAAGGAGGTATCCCGGTCAATGGCTTTCTGCTCAAAACTCTTTCCCGTATCGGGCAGTTCTTCCGGAATCGGCTCCGTTCTGGCCTGCCGTCGTTTTTCATCCAGAAATAAATTCTTTGCGATGGCACACAGCCATGTCACTTCGTTCGATTCTCCGCGAAAATCGCTGCGCTTTGAAAACGCCCGGAAAAAGGTTTCCTGCGTGATCTCTTCGGCCTGATTCTTGTCTGCCGTGAGAGTCATCGCATAGGAAAACACCCGCATATAGTAGGTTTCATATAATTTTTCATCATGGTCACGGGCCACATCTTCACCTCCTTTTTTGTCCGACTCACCTATTAGACGGCGGAAGATACGATTCGTTACAAAAAAAAATAAAAAATTTTTAGGAGACAGGGGACGGTTCTCTGTCTCCTTTTATTTCCCGTCTCCGCGTCTCATCGGAAAGTCGGCGGTGTTTTGGAAAAAGTCAGCAGATGGCTTCCTTTTTTACGCTGTAAAAGCGGCAAGACAGGCTGTTGATCTGGATTTCGGATGAGATTCCCTGTTGATCCCGCTTTTGGCCGTGGCAGGGACAGCGTTGGTGCTTGCATCTCTGGCATGCGCCGGACTTAATAAGTATACTTCCCGGATATGCAGGAACGCCAGTTATCATGTTCCGGATCGAATACAAAAACCGGGAAGAGGACATCCGAATGATCAATGAGCTGGTCTGACGGACAGACAGCCAGACAGCCAGACAGCCAGGGAAGTATTTCGCCGGGATTTCGTAAAAATAAAAACGAAACCGTAAAAATAAAAGAAATCGTAAAAGAAAAGAAACCGTAAAAGTAAAAAAGAAACAGAGTGGATTTTCCGGAAACACCTGATCAGTGTTTCCGGATAGTCCACGGCCGTCTCTCCAGTGCCTTATTCGTGAAGCTGACGTTCTTTTTCCAGTGACTCTTTTTTTCCATGAATACGCCCAAGTCCGTACATAAGGAGCGTAGCGACCAGGAGGTTGATCCAGCCGACACGGGAAGGATTGAAGACATTGACGATACCAATCAGCAGATTGGCGCCTCCGATCATGGAAAGCATTTTCCCGATCTTATCCAGGTGGCTGATCCTGGAATCGATATCGGAGAAGAGATCAAAACTGCCCTCGGATGCTCTTTTACGGAAATAGATCCACATCATCATACGGCCGAGATACTCAGCGCCGGTGTCCTGCATAAACTGGATGTAGGCTTCATCGTAGGGGTGCATTTCCAGACGCACAGTATATTCGCCGGGTTCACAGCGGACAAAATGGTATGTGCAATAGCCGATATTTTCCAGGACCCAGCCATTCAGAGCCATCTCGTTCAGCCAGTTCTCTTCTTTTTCAAAATCCCATACCCAGAACCATTTTCGGATCGTTTTGCGGTTTTCCATTGTATTACTCCTTTCTGCCGGCAGATCTCTTCCTGCGTTCATATCGTTTTTCATGCTCATATTTTTTTCCATGCCCATATTATTATCCATGCTCATATTCTTTTCTATCTTCAGACCTCTTTCAGAATCCTTTCTCCATTGTCCGCCAGTTCGCGAAGCCGGTTTACTTCCTGTATGAGGATGTTTTTTCCTTTTTCTGTCAGCTTATATTCCTTCCGTCTGCTGCCGTCTTCCGACGGAAGCAGAATGATCCATCCTTTGTCGCACAGTGTATTGAGTGCTCCGTACAATGTACCGGCTGCCAGCCTGACCCGGCCGCCGCTCATTTGTTCGACCTGCTGCATGATTCCATATCCATGCTGGGGTGAAATAAGGGACAGAAGGATGTAGTATGTAGATTCTGTTAATGCGATAGAATCAGCCATTTTTTAATACCTCCATCGACCATCGATATATTGCCTGTCGGTATATCGCCTATCGATATATCGTAAGCTGATTATATCGAACGCCGATATATTTGTCAAGACCTTTTTGGAAAATTTTAAGGAGACAGGGGAGACAGGGGACGGTTCTCTGTCTCCGTGAAAAGGAGACAGAGAACCGTCCCCTGTCTCCCCTGTCTCCTTTTTTCTTTTCGTTTTATGTGATAATATATGGAAGGGGCTGTGAATAGATAACAGGAATTTACATAGAAAAGGGGGACGGCGGCTATGGATGAGCCGAGAAAAATTGAAGTCCGGGGGGCGCGTGTCCATAACCTGAAGAACATTGACGTGGACATTCCGCTTCACGGGATCGTCGGGATCGCCGGTGTATCAGGTTCGGGCAAGTCTTCACTGGCATTAGGAGTTTTATACGCGGAGGGCTCGAGAAGATATCTCGAATCTCTTTCTACTTATACCAGACGGCGGATGACACAGGCGTCCAGAGCAGATGTTGACGAAGTGCTGCATGTTCCCGCGTCTCTTGCTCTGCATCAGAGACCTGGCGTTCCGGGGATCCGTTCGACCTTCGGTACGGGAACGGAACTGCTCAACAGCCTGCGGCTGATGTTTTCCAGGCTTTCTTCACACCGCTGTCCGAACGGCCACTATGTCAAACCCGGATTTCAGGTAGCGCTGATGCAGGAGATCATCTGCCCGGAATGCGGCGAGCATTTTTATGGTCCCGGAGCGGAAGAACTGGCCTTCAATTCGCAGGGAGCCTGCAAGTGCTGCGGAGGGACCGGCACGGTCAGAACGGTAGACCGCAGTACACTGGTCCCGGATGAGAACATTTCCATCGACGACGGAGCCGTTGCCCCGTGGAATTCCCTGATGTGGTCGCTGATGACCGATGTCTGCAGGGCAATGGGGGTGCGGACGGATATTCCGTTTAAAGATCTGACAGACAAAGAAAAAGAGATCGTCTATGACGGTCCTATGGTGAAGAAGCACATCTTTTACCGGCCGAAGAAGGCGGATACGGCAACCGCCGGCGAGATGGATTTCACGTATTACAGCGCCACGGCAACCGTTCTCAATGCTCTTTCCAAAGTCAAAGACGAGAAGGGCATGAAACGGGTGGAAAAATTTCTCAAAGAGGAGATCTGCCCGGAGTGTCACGGCACCAGGCTGTCAGAGGCGGCCAGAGCGCCCCGGCTGATGGGGATCTCCCTC
>CACZPF010000254.1 GCA_902782975.1 uncultured Lachnospiraceae bacterium | reverse complement strand
GAGACACTTTGCAGGCCGGAGAATCCCGATGGAGAAGGACTCAGAGTCAGGCTTTCTGAAACGGGAAGATCCTGTGTTTCGACGCTTACCATGTGGGATCCTGCGGACCGTCTGGCAAATTATCTTTTGATGGGTTCGCCCCTGTTATATGAAGGACAGACCATAAAGGTTGAAGCACACACCCTTCTGGGGGAAGTCCGGGTCGTACCTTATATCATTTATTATGATTATAATGACAAAGAAACCTGCCGGATGGCAGATAGCGGGTGGATGGTTAGAACGCGGGAAAAGAATACCGGCGGCTGTTTTGAATGGAAAATTCCTGAAAACCGGGGATTTACCATCAAACGCCTGGGGTTTATGGCGGAGGGACCATCTGGAACGGTTCTGGTGATCAGGAGTATTCACTGGAGCGGTGCTCCGGAGACTTTTGGAATTCGGGGAACGCTTAGAAACTGGGATCTGGGCCATGAAAATATGCAGTTTCATGTTTTTACTTCTTCGGCAAAACAGTTTTCCTTTGATGCTTCCAGGGCTTTTGTTGTTTCAGATCCGGATGAAAACGGGCTGGTCTGTACAGGAACAGAGGGGTGGGATAATTATTGCGTTTCTGCCGTTCTGAATGCAAGTATCCATGACCGTTTTGGAATCGTTGGAAGATGCCGGGGAAACCGCAGATACTATGCGCTGCTTCTTAGCGGCGGCAATGCAGCGGAACTGATTCTGAAAAACGGAGAAGAGGAGAAAGTTCTCTGCAGGGTTCCTTTTGCTTATGAAATGAATCAGGACATAAAAGCTGCGCTCATTCTGAATGGAGATCAGATTACGGCCATTGCAGGCGGCAAAAAGCTTCCGGCGGAAGATCCTGTCATGTCAGAAAGCGTAAAGTTTCCGGCAGAAGATCCTGTCATGTCGGGGTTCGTAAAGCTTACAGCCGTGGATAACACTTTGTCAGCCGGAGCCGCCGGGTTTGTGGTGGACAGAGGTACCATTCTTGCGGATGAGTTGAAAGTGCAAAAGTGCTGAACCATCGGGTGCTGAAAAGAGCAGTTCAGGTGTTCATGAATCATCGTGAATGAAATGGAGAAACTATGCTTAAAGAAAGTGAAAATAAATATTATCCATCTTATCACTTCAGACCACCGGCGAACTGGATGAATGATCCAAATGGTCTTGTTTATGAGAACGGATGGTATCATTTATTCTTTCAATATAATCCAAATGCGGATATCTGGGGCGATATTCACTGGGGGCATGCGAGGAGCCGTGATCTGATCCACTGGGAAATGCTGCCGGTCGCGCTTTCACCTTCTTACGAAAAGGGAGAGGTGCATTGTTATTCGGGGTGCGCTGTCTGCCGCCCGGACGGAATGTACCTTTTTTATACCAGTATCGGAGTTGGAGAAAGAGGCCCCGAAACAGGGGCTGAGCAGTGGTCGGCTGTTTCGAGGGATCCGGAACATATAACGTTTAAAAAATACGGGACACCTGCGCTGGCAGCAGGTCTGCATGCACCGTATCGTGTAACCATGTGGCGGGACCCTTTTATATGGTGTGAAAAAGAAATGTATTATATGCTGCTGGGAGGGACGATGGAAGGAGCGCCCTCCTGTGCAGATGATCCGTGCGGACAGATACATGAAAAGCCGGAGGCGCTGCGGGAAGAGGCGCATTTTCGACAGGATCTTACGCCGGAGAAGAAACACGGAGTTATTTTGCTTTACAGTTCTTCTGATCTTAAAAACTGGAAGTTTGAGTCGGTTTTTTATGAATCGAAGGAATTTGAACTGGTCGAATGTCCGAATATTCTGAAATTCGGCGACGAGTATCTTCTTCTTTATTCACCGCTGGATGCGATCCGGTATGCTGTCGGCGCGATCGAGCCGGAGACGAAGACGTTTATCGTAAAAAAGGAAGGAATTTTTGATTACAGTATTCAGAAAAAAGGATTTTATGCATCCAATTTTTATCTGAACCGTCCAGACGGAGAATATATCTGCCTCGGGTGCCTATTTGAGGGAGAAAGGCTGAATTCCGCTATGAAGAGAGGCTGGGCGGGTATGCAGTCTCTTCCGAGGCACGTGTGGATGGAAGACCACGATCCCAGAATCTGGCCGGCGGATGAATGCCGGATGTTGAGACAGGCGGGTATTTTAAAGGGAAATCTGGATAAACAGAAGAGCTTTCTAACGAAAGGAAGAGCATTGGAGTTTGTTCTTTCTGTAAAGGATGATGGAACATCAGGGGTTATTCTGGAATTTTTCTGTTCGGAACAGGAGAAAACCATCCTGATGATCGATTTTGGCAGCAGAGAGATACTGCTGGACCGTTCTCTTTCTACTTTATATGCGGATGTAACCAAAGAGCCGGTGTATGCAAAAATGCCGGAATGGACGAAACCTGGCATGTCGGAACGGAATGTGGATATCGATATTTTCCTGGATCATTCATCTATTGAAATCTTTTATGACCGGCTGCTTACCATAAGCGCAAGAGTTTTTCCCTCCCGGGAAGAAAGCATCCATCACTGTATCAGAAAAAGCAGTGCCGAGGGGACGTTTGAGGTATACGAACTCGGACTGTGCTGACAGAGGGGACAAACGGGACAAAGGGAGAAGGAGACAAAGGGAGAAGGAGACAAAAGAGACAGGGGCAGTTTCTGCAGGAGACAGAGAACCGTCCCCTGTCTCCTTTTCGTTGTACATTGTTTCAGGATATGATATGATTATTAAGTAGCCCGGATAAGCTGCCGTTCCGGGTAAGTAGTGAGAAGAGGTAAGAGTTTATGAAAAAAACGTCGATTCAGATTGGGGTACTTGCGGTGATTCTGATGATCATCTGCGTTTGCTGCAGGCTGGCGATGCATAACACCTATATTGTGAGGATTCCCGTGTACAGACCGGAACTTCGCGGCGAAGATATTCAATTCCAGGAAGAGACGCCGGGGATCATCGGGCACGGAGATCCTGAAATTCGGGATGGCTGGATGCACATTCCCATTCAGCCTGTTCAGCCGGGAAGAACGTTTGTAGATCTTAAAGATGGAGACGGAAATGATATCGGGATGCTGGCATTGGATGTCGGCCGCTTTGGAACCGTCTATGACCTGGCTACCGGTGGTTTTACCGGTGATTTACTGGTGCTGGCTGCTTTTACGGTTTTCTGTTTTGCTGTGGCAGGAATTATGTTCCACGCGTATCGCTCAATGAAAGGACCGGCTTTCTATGCGTATGGCACGATTCATATGGCGGGTTTTTCGTTGTTTGCATTTATGACGGGGGTGACGATGCTGGTCGTAACGGTAAGACATGCGCTGAACCCCGACACTTTTGCCATGTTTTCCGCCTACAGAGCGATCT
>CACZPF010000253.1 GCA_902782975.1 uncultured Lachnospiraceae bacterium | reverse complement strand
GCCAGAATTCCCGTCAGAATACAGGCAGCGATCAGGACGGTGAACAGGATGCTGCAGATAAACCGCGTACTGCGTGCATTCTGTATGGCTTTCTCCAGCGAAGCGCTGGACCCTCCTCCAGCTCTGATCTGTTTTTTTCTTGCCGAAGCTTCTGCATTTTTCCGTCGAAGATCCGCCAGATCATCTTCCAGATGCTCCATCGAAAAGGCCACCTGATCCTGTGCGCTCTGCAGGTCTTTTCTGTGCCGCTCGGCCTGGGACTGATACCCCTTCCGGGTCATTTTCAGAAACTGAGAGGCCCTTTGAAGGTCCAGGTTTTTATCTCCTGTTCCCTGGTAGCTTGCCATATAGTTCTGCAGTTCCCTCACAAGGTCTTTGCCCGTGACGCTTTTCAGCTGACCGATGGAAACAGTATTATCATAAACAGCCTCACTGACATCTCCCAGAAGCTGTTCCAGACTTCCTCTGTCCGTGTCGGCAATGGCACCCGTTGTCTCGGAAAATACTTCCCCGTAGGGATGTTCTCTGCTGAAATTCCGGGTCAGACGGATCTTTTCTTCTCCTATGTCAAACCAGAGGATCCCTCCGTATTCGCCGGGATTCTCCCAGGGTTCATAGGAAGTGTACACATCGTTTTTGGCGGCTCTTCCTCTCTGCCTCTCGATCCCGTAGAACATACTTTTAATAAAGGTATGGAATGTGGTTTTTCCGCTCTCGTTCTCTCCGTACAGAACATTGATCCCCGGGGAGAGTTCAAATGTCTGGTCGTGGATCTTACCGAAATTGCGGATCGTCATCTTACGAATAATCATAGTTCTGCCCTATCTGCTGGTCTCCAGAAGAGCCTGCAGGCCATAATACAATGCTTTTTCTTCCACCGGCGTGCATTCTCTGTCTGTAAAGCACCGGATATAATCACCCACCAGCGTATTTCCATACTGTTTTTTTAAATATTCAATATCATACAGAAGGCGGGAGGCATCTTCTATTTCCGTTACATTTCCGAGCGCTTTCAGCCGCTCCGGTATGAGTACCAGTTCCGGCGGACGATTGCCGGTAAGAACGATCCGGTAGATATTGTCTGGCCCGTTCTCCTTGATCTGTTCCCTGAGATCGTCCTCGATACCACCCTGCGTAGAGTTTTCGTCCAGTTCCAGAAGGATCTGCTCATAGGCACGGCAGGCATAGGGTACAAACCGGACCCTGAGACGGCCATCTTCTGTATGGCCTTCCATATAGCCGTGTTCTCCCAGGTCATTCCGGTCGATGGGTTCCAGAGCGCCGGAAAAAGCAGCCCTGTCTCTTAAAAGGATCTGCGGCTTGTGGATATGCCCCAGCGCGATATAGTCAAATCCCGCGGAGGCCAGTGCTTTGACATTGAAGGGAACGTGCCCTTCATCTCCGCCATGGGCCAGAAGGATGTGCAGCCCTTCGCCTTCCTCCGGAACAATTCCTGCCAGAACATTTTCCGGGATCTCCTGATGATGATAACTGAAGCCATACACATAAACGTCCAGCTCAGGATCTCTTACACATGTCAGCTCTTCTTCATAGAAAAAGATCACGTTTTCCGGCCACTCGAAGGTGTGGTAGCGTGAATCCTTCCGCATATAATCATGGTTTCCGGCTATCAGATAAACTCTGGTATCCGGAATCGTCTGAAACAGGTACGCCACCTCTTTGAGCTCGCCCAGAAGAGGCTGACGGTGAAACAGATCTCCCGCTATAAACAAGAAATCCACCGGATCCTCACGGATACCCGCAATGACCCGGCGGAATGTCTCCCAGATCTCCTCTTCCCGCCGGGCGCACCAGGGCAGCCCCTTGTCCGGAGCTGCTCCCAGATGAATGTCAGCAAGATGAATAAAACGCAATTTTTTACCTCTTCTCTTACAGGTCGCAATTGTTTACGGTTCTCGGGAAGGGGATCACGTCACGGATGTTGCCCATGCCGGTGAGGTACATGACACATCTTTCAAACCCAAGGCCAAATCCTGCGTGGCGGGTCGTCCCGTATTTTCTGAGATCAAGATAGAAGCCGTATTCTTCTTCTTTGAGGCCAAGATCATGGATCCGGTTGAGAAGCTTTTCGTAGTCGTCCTCTCTCTGGCTGCCGCCGATGATCTCTCCGATGCCCGGTACCAGGCAGTCCATAGCGGCCACGGTTTTTCCGTCCTCGTTCAGCTTCATGTAGAAGGCCTTGATTTCCTTCGGATAGTCCGTGACAAATACAGGGCGCTTGAAGACTTCTTCTGTCAGATAGCGCTCATGTTCTGTCTGAAGGTCACAGCCCCAGAAGACTTTATAATCAAAGTTGTCGTTATTTTTGGAAAGGATATCCACTGCCTCCGTATAGGTGACATGGCCGAATTCCGAGTTCAGCACATGATTCAGACGGTCCAGAAGGCCCTTATCTACAAAGGAATTAAAGAAGTTCATTTCTTCCGGAGCATTCTCAAGGACATAGCGGATAATGTACTTCAGCATATCTTCGGCAAGACGCATGTCATCTGCCAGGTCATAGAAAGCACATTCCGGCTCGATCATCCAGAATTCCGCCGCATGGCGGGTAGTGTTGGAGTTTTCGGCACGGAAGGTGGGGCCAAAGGTATAAATATTCCGGAATGCCTGGGCAAATACTTCACCGTCCAGCTGTCCGCTGACGGTAAGGTTGGTGGATTTTCCGAAGAAATCCTGTGAAAAATCCACTTCACCCTCTTCGGTCATGGGCAGGTTTTTAAGATCCAGGGTCGTTACACGGAACATTTCGCCGGCGCCTTCTGCATCACTTCCGGTAATCAACGGCGTATGCACATAGACGAATCCGCGCTCCTGGAAAAACCGATGGATCGCATAGGCACACAGAGAACGTACTCTGAACGTTGCCTGGAAGGTATTTGTGCGGGGACGAAGATGAGTCATGGTCCTCAGAAATTCCAGAGAATGACGCTTTTTCTGAAGCGGATAGTCCGGTGCGGAAGCCCCTTCGATCTCAACTTCCGCAGCCTGGATCTCGAACGGCTGCTTGGCATCTGGTGTGGCTACCAGTGTTCCCCTGACAATAATGGCGGCGCCAACATTCAGCCGGGATATTTCTGCGAAATTCGGGATGGTATCGTGATAAACGACCTGCAGTGTCTCAAAAAAGGTGCCGTCGTGAAGAACGATAAACCCAAATGCCTTGGATGCACGGACACTGCGCACCCATCCGCCGACTGCTATTTCTTTGTCCAGATATTTTTCTCTTTCCTTATAGATATCCTTAACTAATACAAGGTCCATGACAATAATCTCCTGTTCGTTTTCATCTGTTCATTTTTATAATACACGAGTATAAAATATTCTATTCCATTTTGCAAGTCTGAAAAGTTGACCGCCCGGATCTGCCGGCCGAAAGGCCGACAAACACCATCTGCCAGCTGTTAATGGCGGCTGTGGCAACTTCAGCAAGTTGGTAATGGCGGTTGTGACAGTTCAGTAAGTTGGTAATGGCGGCTGTGACAGTTCAGCCGGTCAAAAGGCTGCCGCAGCCCCCTCCGTCGTTACAGGGTCTCTATAAAACGAAGGAAGGCGGCGCGGCCTTCGGGAGTACATTTGTATACACCGGCATCCTCAAGCACCTGAATAAATACCTTGCCTGTTTCGAGCTTCAGGATGTCGTGAATGTTTTCCGGCGTGATCTCGGGATAAGAAGGGATAAACTCTTCTGCCCAGTCTGCATGTTTTTCGATGGCCGGGTTTTTCCGGATATCTTTCTTTTCGAGAATGTATTCTGCCAGAAGTTCCAGTTCATCTTTCAGCCGGGCGGGAAGGACAGCAAGACCCATGACTTCGATCAGGCCTATATTTTCTTTCTTTATATGATGGCGTTCTGCATGGGGATGGTATACGCCGAGCGGATGCTCCTCTGTTGTGATGTTATTACGCAGGGTCAGGTCAAGTTCAAAGACATCTCCCGTCTTTCTGGCGATGGGTGTGATGGTATTGTGGGGTTCCCCGTCTGTCTCGGCAAAAATAAAGGCATCCTCGTCCGAATAGGCTCTCCAGCATTTCAGCACATGTTCTGCCAGATCAATGAGGCGTTCTTCCTCTTTGTGACGAATGCGCAGGACCGACAAAGGCCATTTAACAATGCCGCTCTCGACATCTTCGTACCCTGGGATGACGACCGGCACCTCGATCGGTGCTTTTGCCATGGCAAAGGTATAATGACCTCCCTGGAAATGGTCATGACTTAAAATAGAGCCTCCCACGATGGGAAGATCCGCGTTGGAGCCCAGGAAATAATGCGGGAAAAGCTTTACAAAATCAAACAGTTTCCGAAAAGCTGCCCGGTCGATCTTCATGGGCGTATGCTCAAAGTTAAAAACGATGCAGTGCTCATTATAGTAGACATAGGGAGAATACTGAAAGCCGAAATCTGCACCGCCTGCTTTTATGGGAATGATACGGTGATTCTGCCTGGCAGGGTGGTTGACACGTCCTGCATATCCTTCATTTTCCGCGCAGAGGAGGCATTTTGGATATCCGCCTGCCTTCATTTTGCCGGCTGCGGCGATCGCCTTGGGATCCTTCTCGGGCTTGGACAGGTTGATGGTGATATCGATATCGCCATAATCGCTGCTTACCTTCCATTTCATGTCCTTTTTAATACGGTAGCGGCGGATATAGTCCGAATCCTGGCTGAGTTTGTAATAATAATCTGTCGCCTCTTTAGGAGAAACCTGGTATTTTTCCCAGAATGTCTTCTGAATCTGCGCAGGCCTCGGGACCAGACAATTCATGAGACGGGTATCAAAAAGATCTCTGTAAACAGCACTGTCCGTGAGAAGATCCCGCTTTACCGCTTCTGTTAGAAGCTCTGAAAGGGTCTCTTCAAGATCCGGCTCCTCCGGAACCGTATCCGGTTCCTGATAATCATCTTCATGAAAAATGTCCAGAAGAAGGTTGATGGTATAATTTTTTTCACATGGCTCTATAAGACCGGTATTCAGGCCATACTGTACAAGAGAACGGATCGCACTGCTTAACATACTTTTCTCCTCCTAGAATTATATTTTTACTCCGACATACCGACGGGATAACGATTTTGAACAACACTCGTGATCGATCCGGCATCAGAATCTGTTTCCCATTCCTGATCATTCCTGATAGATCATTATGGGAACACTTATCATCCTGCTTTCACCGCTTCAACATAAGTAAGGAAAATGTTGCCTGCTGATTCAAAAAGTTTCCGGCTGTCATTCATACCATATGGATATATTTCTCCGTTGTCAGTATTTAATAGCCAGGTATTATAGGCATCATACCCTACGATAACGACCGATGTACCCGGGCCCGTCTTTGCCACGATCGCACGCTGGGCGCTGATCTCGTAAAGAACCTCCTCCAGGCTGCAGCCTGTCAGGTCCACCATGGTCCCTTCCCCTTCAAGGCCTTCCTGCAGTTCGTTGATATCATAGATGCCCTTCTGGAAAATCCGGGGAACATCCTCCAGGGACAG
Source organism: uncultured Lachnospiraceae bacterium (assembly GCA_902782975.1). GTDB lineage: Bacteria > Bacillota > Clostridia > Lachnospirales > Lachnospiraceae > Blautia_A. The sequence goes on along the minus strand of CACZPF010000253.1, from coordinate 3,092 downwards.
GGTGATCTGTTCCTTTCTGTTTCCTCGCTCCCAGATATACTGCTGGCCCCGGTTCAGAACGACACCCAGCTGTTCGTCTGCATCCATGACAGCCTTTGCAGGATCCGAATAGATTCCATACAGACCGCCTTTTGCATATACATAGAAGTCCTGATCCTGCGGCTCCCTGTTATCCAGAGAAATGGTATGCTCCTTAACACTTCGCATCCTCGCAAGCACGAGCAGCAGTTTATCCGTATCCGGGATATCTTCAAATGCCAGCCGTACGGCGGTGCCTGTCCGGGAGGCATAGGTTCGTTCTACAGCCACCTGGTTGGCAGCCGCCTTCCGGTTATTAATGATATTGTCTTTTTTAACGAAGGTATAGGTGTCCCCGGTTTTCTGTCCCATCTCAAACTCACACATGGTACCCCGGATCAACGGGTTCATCACATAAAGGCCGGGCTGAGAATAGTCTTTTTTCACTTCCCCTTCAAAATCCTCGATCCTGAAGGATTCAATTCCTTCACTTACACGTCCGTTAGCATCGGTGAGAATATCCGAATCCCGCACAAGACCGTACAGCAGGTCTTCATTCATGTATCCCATGACACGATACTGGCACCCGTCGTCCGGCACCAGGTCTTTGGTCAGCCCCTGGTCAAAATCGATTACACGGACAGAGCCGGCCAGATTGCCGGTCTCGATGCTCCATGCTGCATGGGCACTGGTATCTGACACGACAAAGGTTTCGGAATTGATATCTTCTTCCAGCACCCGGTAGGTTCCCGCATTAATGTCGACGCGGTACAGCTTTCCCGCAAAGAGAAGGAAGAGTTCATTATCTGCATTGACATAGGAGAGATTTCCAAGATCCTCTTTCAGAAATTCCGGGGATTCCGTACAGGGAATAAAGACCTTTTCTTCTACCACATTCTGATCGCTGCTGTAATGATAAACACAGATCCCGCTGTAACCCTCATGTGATCCCCGGCTCATATAGCCGGACACTACAAAATCTACATCCTTATTATCCGAAATGCGGATGATCTTGATGTCATGTCTGACCCAGCTGTCTCTGAAATCACTCTTCGTATCTCTCCGGAGCGTAAAGATCCGTACGGTCTTTCCGTTACCCGGCGTGTAGGTCCACAGCTCCCCTTCCTGAACAAAGGCTACTGTCGTGGCCTCATCATTCAGCATAAAATCCACGTTTCCATCACGCACGCCCAGCAGAAGGCCCGCGTCAGAGATACTGCTGGATCTCGGCGAAAAAATCTGCCTTGCGGAACGGTTGAAGTCCAGAAGAACCATTCTGGTATCTGTGTACCGCATACGGTAGAATTCTCTTACATTATATAATTCCACATTGTTGTCATTATCCCGGGCGGAAATCTGATAATCGATGGAGACACTGGCTGTCGTCTCATTGATATCCTTGATCGTGGGAACACCTCTCTGAATCAGCATAGGTCTTAATGTTCCCCAGCTGATCTGGGACAGTGAATTGTGAATGGTAACATTGGCATAGTTTAAAGAGCCGATGTTGATATCCGGCTCTATATAGACTGAAAGGTCGTCTGCCGTCGTCTTATCCAGGCATTTCTCATAAAAGCCTTTGACAAATTTCACATACTGCCCTGCATTTACAAGAGCCTTCTGGATCAGTCTTGTATAGTAGTAGACCGTCCCCTGATCTGTCTCGAGGGTGATCTGCATGGAATACTCCTGATTCAGCAGAAGGTCGGACTCTACCTGTGCGGAGGCCCAGAGTAAATTATCCCGTTCTTCCAGATTCTTCAGTTTCCGGTTTTCTATGACCTTGCTTCCGTCGGAAGTACGTATTTCGTAGGAGATCGTGTCAACCTTCGTTTTGTAGGGATCGATGGCGAACGTAATCATTCGGGTCGTATCGATGGGCGTGATACTGTCCCGGGTAAAGTCCGTCTGCATCTTTATTTTATACCCGTACATACGGTTGGCCAGGGTATCCCCCAGCTGTACCATGACTTCCGGAAGGGCAGGGTCATTCATGTCGGTTCTGTCATCTGTAGTTTCACTATTTAATAAAACTGCGGTACCCGCAACTCCGAATACAAAGATAAGAAGCAGGATCACCAGTTTTCGAAAAAATCTGATCATTTATTCTTTATCTCCTGGCTGAATAACCGGTACAGTGTCGGTTCTATCTGAAACGCGGCCAATATCGGCTGCAGCTTTTCTTCCAGCTTTTCTTCCAGCTTTTCTTCCGGTTCTTTTCTCAGCTCATCTTTCGGTTCTTCTCTTGAGTCTTTTTTTGAGTCTTCTTTTGGGTCCTCTTTCGGATTCTCTTTAGAATCTGCTTTCGGATCCTCTTTAGAATCTTCTTTCGAGCCTTCTTTCAAGTCTTCTCTTCGTTTTTCTTCTGAAGACGAATCTTTTTTTTCCGTCCTGATTGCCCTGATCAAGAGGTTCTTGGGAGTATGTTCCATATCGATAAATTCGAGAATCTGTGTGTCATACCCCATAGCCGTTAGGATCTCAGCCCGCAGACTATCAGTCAGAAGAGCAGAAAACCGTTCCTTTATGATCCCGTATTTCATCAGAGGGTATAATTCTTCGCTGCGAATCTGCGCGTTGATTTCGTGCTGGCAGCACGGAACAGAGAGGATCACTCCGGCTCCCCAGGTCACCGCCCGATATAGAGCATAATCTGTGGCTGTATCACAGGCATGGAGTGTGATCATCAGATCAACAGCACCATCGCATTCGTACTCTGCCACATCCCCTGTAAGGAACTTAAGGTCCTGATATCCGTATTTTACTGCCAGTTCATTACAATGACGGATCACATCATCCTTCAGATCCAGTCCGGTAATATTCACTTCCCGACCCATCAGATCGTGCAGATAATAATATACTGCAAAAGTCAGATAAGATTTGCCGCAGCCAAAGTCCAGGATCCGAATGCACCTGTCTTTCGGCAGATTCGGAAGCACATCTTCTATAAATTCGAGAAACCGGTTGACCTGGCGGAATTTGTCATACCGCTGAGAAACGACCCTGCCTTCTTTTGTCATGACACCCAGATCTACGAGGAAGGGAACCGGTACACCCTCTTTTAAAATATAGTT
>CACZPF010000252.1 GCA_902782975.1 uncultured Lachnospiraceae bacterium | reverse complement strand
GAAAAACAACAATAATCAGTTATTGATGACATTGCTGAAGGGCAGGACCTTCATCGTGCTGATCCTTCTGGTCATCTTCTTCAGCTTTGCAGCGAAGTCGTTCCTGTCAGTTGCGACCCTGACCATGGTTGCCAAGCATGTGGCACTGTATGGTATTCTGGGACTTGGCATGACATTCGTCATCATCACCGGAGGGATCGACCTGTCGGTAGGCTCTGTGCTTGGCCTTACGGGTATGCTGGCCGGCGGCATGATCCAGGAAGGTCTTACGATCGGAAGCAAGACACTGTATTTCAGCGTTCCGGCTATCATTATTCTGATGTGCATTTTTGGCGCACTGATCGGCGGCGTGAACGGTCTGATCGTTACAAAACTTGGTGTGGCTCCCTTTATCGCCACGCTGGGTACCATGTATATCTGCCGTGGTTTTGCAAACCTTCGATCCGGCGGCGCCACATTTTCAAAACTGAATGGGTTTGAAGGTCTTGGAAACACAGGGTTCAAGACGCTCGGAAGCAACTGGTTCGGCATTCCGGCCGGCGTTTATGTATTTGCTATTCTGGCGGCTGTTTCCGCAATTCTGCTGAAAAAAGTTCCCTTCGGATGGCATGTTCTGGCTGTCGGCGGCAACGAGAAGTCTGCAAGACTTTCCGGTATTAAGGCAGACCGTGTCAAGATCCTGGTCTATATGATCTCCGGTTTCTGTGCGGCATGGGTAGGACTTATTAATACCGCGCAGCTGAACGCGGCACATCCGGCTTCCGGTGACGGCTGGGAAATGAACGCCATCGCGGCTACCGTTCTCGGCGGCACCTCCATGGCAGGCGGTTCCGGTACGATCCTTGGAACGATCGTCGGTGCCTTTGTAATCGGTGTCATCAATGACGGTATGACCATGTGCGGTATTTCTGAATTCTGGCAGAAGGTCATCCGTGGTCTTGTTATTATTCTTGCCGTCGTTATTGATCAGACGCAGAGAAATCTGCAGGCAAAGATGGCACTGCAGGCAAGAAATGCAGACAAATAATGCAGACAGATGACGCAGATCGATAAGTCAGGCAGTTGAAGCAGACCGATCATGCAGACAATTAAGCAGTCAAATGGTGCAGATCTGCTTTGCAAGATCAGGAGAGAAGGCGGGAACCTATGAAAGTCAGTATAAAAACGATCAGTGAGGCCACCGGCTTTTCACCGGCTACGGTGTCCAATGCGCTGAACCATAAACCCGGCGTAAATTCTCAGACGGCGGAGAAAGTACTGGCAGCAGCAAGGAAACTGGGGTATTATACAGAAAGCAGAGTGAGTAAAGTCAAATTTGTGATCTACAAGCGAAACGGTGTGATCGTGGAGGATACGCCGTTCTTTCAGATCATGACGGCCGGGGCAGAAGCAGAGTGCCGTGCGCACAGGCTGGAGATGGTACTTTCCAATCTGGACCGGCGGGATGAAAACTTTGAAGAACAGCTGCGCTGGATCCAGAATGATAAATCGGCAGCCGTGATCCTGCTGGGCACGGAAATGCTGGATGAGGATGCAGATCTGATCCGCGGTCTGGAAGTCCCGTTTGTAGTGATCGATTTCTGGAAAGAAGATATGGTCTACAATTCTGTATTGATCAACAATGCAGATGCGGCAAGAACGGCAACGGACTACCTTATCCGGAAAGGGCATGAAAGAATCGGCTATCTTAGAGGGGATTACCGGATCAGGCCGTTCAGGGACAGGGCGTCGGGTTACCGTTCTGCCCTGAGAAGAGCCAGAATTCCACTCCAGGAAGAATATGTGATCACCCTTCGGACGACGATCGACGGTGCTTATGAGGATATGAAAAAGCATCTTGAAACAAATTCGGAACTGCCCACTGCCTTTTTTGCAGACAATGACATGATCGCACTTGGGGCGATGAAAGCTATGGCAGATTTCGGGATACATATCCCGGAGGATGTTTCGGTGATCGGGTTTGACGACCTGTCCTTTTCTTCGGTTTCCTTTCCGCCGCTGACGACTCTCAGGGTACCAAAGCAGGAAATGGGCCGTGTGGCTGTCCGCCGTATTGTGGAACTTCTGAAAGCCGATGGGGAACCGTGTCTCAAACAGGAAGTTATCCCGTCCTTTATCGAACGGGAAAGTGTCAGGAACAGGATCATGAAAGGGCATTGACAAGGGGCCTTTGTCTCTTATATATTATATTATAGAATCTATGCCGTAAGGTATCCGCCGGTCCAAAATGCCGGCATATCATAAAGAAAGAGAGGGCTTAAGAATATGTATCAGGAAATGTATAAGCGCTGGCTTGAGACGGATCTTGAAGACTTTGACCTGAATCGGGAACTTCTGGAGATTCAGGGAGATGATGAAGCGATCAAGGACCGTTTTGCCGTATCCCTTCAGTTTGGAACAGCCGGCCTTCGCGGCACGCTTGGCGCAGGAACGAACCGTATGAATATCTGGGTCGTCCGTCAGGCTACCCAGGGTGTGGCGGACTGGGTCAAAACACAGGGCGGCACACAGACAGTCGCCATCAGCTATGACAGCCGTCTGAAAGGCTGGAATTTTGCCAGAGATGCAGCAGGCGTTCTGGCTGCCAATGGCATTTCCGTGCGTATTTACGACGAACTGATGCCGGTTCCGGCACTCAGTTTTGCCACCCGTTACTATAAATGTAATGCAGGTATCATGATCACGGCTTCACATAATCCTGCAAGATACAATGGATACAAAGCCTACGGTCCGGATGGCTGCCAGATGACAGACGATGCGGCAGCCGTTGTCTATGACTCCATTCAGAAGACAGATGTACTGACCGGCGCCAGATACATGTCCTTTGCTGAAGGCGTTGAAAAAGGTCTGATCCGATTTGTGGGCAATGACTGCAAGGATGCTCTGTACGAAGCAATCGAAGCACGCCAGGTGCGGCCGGGTCTTGCAAAAGATGCAGGCCTCAAGCTTGCCTATTCTCCGCTGAACGGTACCGGCCTTGTACCGGTTACCCGTGTACTGAAGGATCTGGGTATCACAGATATCACGATCGTAAAGGAACAGGAGTATCCGAACGGCTACTTTACTACCTGTCCGTACCCGAACCCTGAGATTTTTGAAGCACTGGAAAAAGGCCTTGAACTGGCAAAGGATGTGGACGCTGACCTGATGCTGGCAACGGATCCGGATGCGGACCGTGTCGGTATTGCCATGCGCTGTCCGGATGGAACCTATGAACTGGTTTCCGGAAATGAGATGGGCGTTCTTCTTCTGGACTATATCTGTGCCGGCCGTATCGAAAAAGGTACTATGCCGAAAAACCCGGTCGCTGTAAAATCGATCGTTTCCACCCCGCTGGCGGATAAGGTGGCTGAGCACTACGGCGTAGAACTTCGTCACACCCTGACCGGCTTTAAATGGATCGGCGATCAGATCGCCCAGCTGGAAGCGGACGGCGAAGTGGACCGTTTCATCTTTGGCTTTGAGGAGAGTTACGGATATCTTGCCGGACCTTATGTACGTGATAAAGATGCGATCATCGGTTCCATGCTGATCTGTGAGATGGCGGCATATTATCGCAGCATCGGTTCTTCTATCAAGCAGCGTCTGGAAGAGATCTATGCCCAGTACGGCAGATACCTGAACAAGGTAGACAGCTTTGAATTCCCCGGCCTTTCCGGTATGGAAACCATGGCAGGCATCATGTCTTCCCTTCGAAATGATCCCCCGAAGGAATTTGCAGGGCGTAAAGTTGTCAGCGTAACAGACTACACGAAACCGGAAGAAACCGGCCTTCCGAAATCCAACGTGCTCATTTATGCACTGGAAGATGGAAGCTCCGTTGTTGTCAGACCTTCCGGAACAGAGCCGAAGATCAAGGCATACTTTACTACTCTTGGAAAAGACCTGGCAGAAGCCCAGAAAGTCAAAGATGATCTGGCAGCAGCTCTGAAGCCGATCTTCGGAGTCTGATCCTTATAAAAAACAGAAGGCTCCCCGGTTTACCGAAAACGGAAGACCGGGGAGTCTTTTTGAGTTTTTATGGATAAGACAGATTACTTAATGATGTTATATGTGAGGTCATTTCCACCCAGGGAGATCTCTATCCTCAGGGGAGACTTACTATCTTCAAAAACGGAATTGGGAAGTGTACAGCCGATAACATAATGCCCTGTATAAAGCATATCAACAGCATGCATCTTTTCCGGATTCAGAACGATGGTATTTGGATAATCCGTTTTTTCACCGACATTGCGGCTGACACCGCAATCGGAAGTTTCCTTATTGATCAGATCTGTATCTATCTGGCGTACCCAGCCGACAAATTCGTAATCATCCTGGTATACGACTTTTACAGATATCTCTTCTGAGAAATCAACAGCCGATTTCTGCAGGTTTGTGATATCCATCGCCAGCCAGGCAAACTGCGCGCTGTCGCCGGATTCCATCCATGATGCATCGTTAAAACGCCAGCTTTGATACTCCAGACGGCTGTCAGAATAACTGCCTACATGGTCTCTCCTAAAATCTGCATTTCTAAAGCATCCGTAATCTTCTTTTTCACCAAACTGCGCAAAGAAATCATAATAAGCAAATTCAAGAGGCTGCACTTTCGCATAGCCGTCAATCGGATAGGATGTTCCAAGCTGCATGTCGTCCAATGAAACACTGTTGGCGAGGGCTTCAGAACTGTTGTCGATCATGACTACGGACAGATCACTTGCAAATACGGGAAGCGCTGTCATAGAAATCGTCAATGCCAAAATTGCACAAATCATCTTTTTCATAAAAAACATCCTCCTTTTTGACTGCAGACAGAGTCGGATTCTATATTTGTTTTATTGTATCACAGGAATAAAGACCTAACAAGAGAGGAACTAAAAAAAGGGCAGGCTTTTGGCCTGCCCGCAAAGCGGAAAGAAAGGTAAAACGTAAGAAGAAAAAAAGGGGGGAGATTTTCTTCTTATGAATGTGTTTTCTTTTTGAAAATGATTAAGCAGAAATCTTCTTTATTAGAGTAGATTGTTTTGTGCAATTCTGCTCTTTTGATTTTGTATAATAAGAAACGTCCTCGAGACCGATTTCTCTGCAGTACTGCGGTTTGGTTTCCATATTTACCAGCAAATGACAAATATGCATTCTTTCGGTGAGATTCATGAACACACCTCCTTGTTTTGACATGATCTATCATAGCAAAGGAGGCGCAATCATTAAATGCATGTTTAAGCAGAATAAAAGGACTTATTTCGGCAAAAAAAGGGAAATAGAGATATCCGGAAGACTTTTCCTGTAAATCATTCCGAAAGCATCCCGAAATGGGCATCTGCAGATTATACTTTTTCAGAAAGAGCGTCAAGCTTTTCCTTATTGATCTGCCCGGAAGCGATCGTATTGTTGATCCATAGCTGCAGGGCATCCACGGTAATAGAGATCGCGCTCATTTCTTTTCGGATCCTGGCAAAATCCTCCAGTTCGTCATCTGTAATCTGGCCGTCGACGGAAATCTCGATCAGCCGTTCTTTTTCCTGCGACAGTTTATTAAGTGAAGAAAGTACTTCCAGTACGATCTGGGAAAGATCCTTCATCTTTACTTCAGGTACAAATTCCTGGCCGATGGGACATTCTCTGGAGCAGTAATAATTGCAGAGTCCTGGCTTTTTATAGGCTTTTGACATGGCAAGGATATCCTCCGGCTGCGGATATGCCTTGCCGCTTTCGATTTTTTCAATTCTGCTCTCGGCAACATAGTCCATCAGTTCGCTCGCAGCAGCACGCGTCAGGCCTGCTTCCTCCCGGGCCTGCTGGTAAATAGTTTTGTCAGATCGTATGGATTTTCTTCCCATGCTGGTGATACGCTCCTTCCTTAAAAATTATTCTTATCATAACATATTTTCAGAACAATTTACACTCAATAACGTAAATAGATTCATTGCGTTCACGAGTATGGTGCTTTTACGTTTTAATTGATTTTTATCCGATTATCTTGATAAAATAAGTCATGCCGGATATGATGTATGTGTTGGTGATCGCGAAATGCTCTGGTGAGATTCACAATTACCTATGATGATCGAGAAAAGGAATGAGGACATGAAAACAATACATGTTGCAGCTGCTGTCATCTGCGATAGAGGGCGTATTTTTGCGACCCAGAGAGGATACGGAGACTGGAAGGATTACTGGGAATTTCCGGGAGGGAAGATAGAGCAGGGAGAGACACCCGAAGAGGCACTCGTCCGGGAAATCAAAGAAGAACTGGACACAGAGATAGAGGTAGGAAAACGGCTGATCCTGGTGGAATATGATTATCCGGAATTTCACCTGTCGATGGACTGTTTCCTTTGCAGGGTCAGAAAAGGGAGACTTACTCTTCTTGAGGCAGAAGATGCGGCCTGGCTTACCATAGATACGCTTTACAGCGTAAACTGGCTGCCGGCAGATGTGCTGGTAGTCCGTGCGCTGGAAAAGGAGGCGGAAAAAGGGGAGCACAGAGCTCCCCTTTTTGATGATATTTCTCCGGCAGAATAAAACGGATGCTTTAATTTACCTGGATCCATCTTGATCAGCTTTCATGATCTTAATCTACTTTCAGGATCAGGGCCAGAATGCGCCGGGCATTTGTTTCCAGCTCTTCCCGGGTGACGGCTCCTTTTTCCAGAGCGATCAGAAGTTTTTTAGTATATCCGCAGGCCATTTTCAGGTCGTTGCCTGCCTTGGCTTCTTTATAGTGCTCTCCGTAGGTCCACCAGTCTGTGGTCACCATGCCCTGGTAGCCCCATTCTTCCCGGAGAATGCCTGTCAGCAGGTCATGATTTTCTGAAGCCCGGTGGCCGTTGATGATATTATAGCTGGACATGATCGTCCAGGGATCCGATTCTTTTACCACGATCTCAAAAGCTTTGAGATAGATTTCGCGGATCGCCCTTTCGCTGGCGCGGGAGTCGCAGTCTTTCCGGTTGGTTTCTTTATTATTCAGAGCAAAGTGCTTCACACTGGTGCCCACGTGATTGGACTGAACACCACGAACAAGGGCGGCTGCCTGACGACCTGCAAGATAAGGATCCTCCGAATAATATTCAAAATTTCTGCCGCACAGCGGACTGCGGTGAATGTTGACAGCAGGTGCCAGCCATACAGCGATATTGTTTTCCTTTACTTCCAGACCGGCGGCATTGCCGACAGCTTCCGCCATGTCCGGATTCCAGGTACAGGCCAGAAGAGTTGCGCATGGCCATGCCGTGGTACATACACCGCAGACGGGCTGAATGCGAAGGCCGGCAGGGCCGTCGGCTGTCATAACATTCGGCACACCGTATTCCGGCAGGTTTCCAATGCCGTAGGTATTGGCGACACCTGTGTTGGGCTGACCGCCCAGCAGTTCGCACAGTTCCTTATCCGGGAGGGCTTTAACAAACTCATCAAGTGTTAATTCACCCTGAACCACCTGGATCAGCTGCGGTTTGGCAGGGGCTGCTTTTCGTACGTAAGAGGGTCTGTATTTATCTTCCGGGACCAGATAGAGGTCGGACCCTTTTTCGATCGGATCAAAGATGCTTTCATCCGGATCGTTAGGTGTTCTCTGCGGAAGGTCTTCGTAGGAACCGTCAGAAAGCAGACGTTTTGCAAGGTTTGCCGGAGCCATGCGTTCCGTAAGCTGGCAGACAATTCTGGTTTCTTTAAGAGTCAGCGTTCCAGGCCGACTGGATCCATCCTGCATGGTGAAGACAGGCGCTGACAGATAAATACCGTCCCGTACGGAGGTGCCGAGGAAGAAGCGGTATTCTCCGGCTTCCAGGACCCATGCGGATTTTGCCACTTTGCCTGTGTCGTCATAACTGGCCATCTGCGCTGTCGGGATCGAAAGATTGATGATCTGTGTCTCACCGGGTTTCAGAAGCCTGGTTTTCTGATAGGCGCCCAGTACCTTGGCCGGTTTTCCAAGCCTGCCCTGGGGAGCACTGTAATAAAGCTGCAGAACTTCCTTCCCTTCAATACTTCCGGTATTGGTGACGGCAGCACTGACTTCGACCAGATCCTCCGTGAATTTCATCCATTTTATCTCCCGGGAAAAATCCGTATAGGACAGGCCGAATCCAAAGGGATAGTTGACACGCTCTGCCATACCGGGTATCGTCTCGAAATAACGGTATCCTACATAAATATCTTCGGTATAGTCTACATGGGACTGGGAATCATGAAAATGCTCCGTAGATGGATAGTCCGAAAGCTCTTTTGCAAAGGTATCGGAGAGTTTTCCGGACGGGTTTCCCCGGCCGACCAGCAGTTCCGCCGCAGCAAGGCCGCCTTCCATGCCGCCCTGCCAGGCCAGAAGAACACTCTGGATCCGGTCTTCCCTGCAGAACCATTCGCTGTCTACAATACCGCCTACGTTAAGTACGACCACGACCTTTTCAAAGGTTTCTTTTACCTTTTCTACCATGGCTGCTTCGGCACTGGTCAGATAAAAGTCTCCGTTATCAAATACCCGCTCGGAGCGTTTGATCATGTCGGCGCCTTCGCCGAGGAGTTCGATCTTTTCTCCCTTTTTTTCTTTTCGGTCCCAGCCTTCGCCGGAGAAGCGGCTGATGGCAATGACGGCTGTATCCGTAAAACATCTTGCTGTTTTAAGAAGATCTGATGGAAGGTCCGGTTCGATACAGAAGCCGGGATCGGTTCCTTCTTCATACTGGCGTGCTGTTTCCTTCCGGTAGTAGGCAGCTGTCGCAGGCTCGATCTCCACAAGATCGTTCTGCAGGGAGAGTCCTTCATACAGGTTTCTTGTATAGGCAACCGTTACGTCTCCGGATCCGCCGCCGCCCTTGACATAGTCAAAGATACCCTTGCCGAACAGGGCAAGTCTTGTCCCTTTCCGGAAGGGCAGGACATTTTTTTCATTTTTAAGGAGGACCATTCCTTCTTTGGCGGCGTTTTTTGAAAGGCTGATGTGTTCTTTTGATGCCGTCAGACGCTGTCCGTCAGGCCCGAGACCTGTTCCCGGCAGAAATCTGCTTCTTATCCATTTTTCCATGATATTCCTCCTTTTCGCAGCATGGATGGTTTTCAGATTCTATAAAATGCAGGATTAGTTTGTATCGTTTACGATTATTTTATCTTAATAAGGCACTGTTTTCAAGCACGGGATAGATGAAAACAGATCTGAATCCAGCCTGCGCGAAGCAGGAACAGTTCATCTTCTGCTTTTTGGACAGGGCATGGACATTACCTTAAAAATGACTGTCAGCACGCCGAAAAAAACAGGCGGCAGGGGATGAAAGTATGGATAATATACACACGAAACAGGACTGTCTGCGCTGGAAAATTAGCAAATATATCCATGTACTAATTGACATTTTTTATAATTATATATATAATGTGCATAGCTAAAAACATTTTGTTCTAATAAGGAGGTACAAATATGAAGATGAAAAAGCTTATTTCTTTGGCACTTGCCGGTGTTATGACCTTATCCATGGCCGGAGCAGTTCTGGCGGAGGAGGCACAGGATCTTCCGAGAAACGAAACGCTTTATTTCGGCGGACAGCAGTGGGGCAGTATTGTAGGCTGGAACCCGATCAGCCCCAATATGAATAACTCCATGGCGAACGCGGCTGCTCCGAGAGGCTCCCGTGAAATTATGTTTGAAACGCTGTACATGTACAACATGCTGGACGGCAAACTGTATCCGCTGCTTGCAGATGGAGACTATGTATGGAATGACACTCTTACCGAAATGACCATTAAGATCAAAGCAGCCGCAAAATGGTCTGACGGAACACCAGTTACTGCAGAAGACGTTGCAGCTACCTGGAATGCGGCAAAAGAAACCCAGAACAACACCTACACGGCTTATTCAGCCTATATCGATACTATTGAAGCCGTAGACGGCAATGTTGTTATCAAGACGACAGTTACCGAGGACGGCAACCCCACCAACCCACTGCAGATCTACAACTACCTGAGCGGCACCTATGTTGCCCAGAAAGCATGGCTCGATACGCTGTTTGAGCGTAACGGCGGCGACGCGGCAGCCATCCTGAATGATCCTGCAGAAGATGTCGTTTATTCCGGTCCTTACGGCAAATATTTTGCAAATGACCAGCTGGTCGCCTTTGTCCGCAACGATGACTACTGGGGCCAGGATGAATCCATGTGGGGAAGCCTTCCCGTTCCGAAATATATCGGCCATCCGATCCTTGCAGATAACGACGCTGCTCTGATCGCCTTTACCGCCGGCGACATCGACTGCACGCAGCAGTTCATCGCCAATGTACAGAAGCTGTGGGAGGAGCAGGATCTTCCGATCTCCACCTATATTGATGAAGCACCGTACGGCATCTGCGCAACCATGCCGACTGCATGGTACAATATGGAGATCCCGGTTCTCCAGGTTCCCGAAGTACGTCGTGCCATCGCCATGGCTGTTGACTATGACCAGATCATTGAAAACGCTATGACCAACCAGTCTCCGTCCTTTGCGGATGTTCCCCGTTCCCTGTTCAACCCCACCGAAGGCGAGCAGGCCATGTATGACCATGACGCTGTAGCTGATCTGCAGTGGGTAGGAAAAGACATCGAAGGCGCCAAGGCTCTG
>CACZPF010000251.1 GCA_902782975.1 uncultured Lachnospiraceae bacterium | reverse complement strand
TGTAGGATTGGAGCTTTGCGAAATCGATGGGATTCTCCTCCGCCTCTGTCCGTACATCCTCCGGCAGGACAGGTGCCTCGCCCTCCCGCTCACCGGTAAACTCGGCGGCCTCAATTTCTGCCAGGGTATAGGTTCTGGGCGGCTGAGATTCTTCCGTCTCTGTTTTTTCTCCGGATTCGTCAGATTCTCCGGAAGTTACTTCCGAAACCAGCGCACGGTGCTTTTTTCCGGCAATAAAATTGCTGTAGTAATACCAGGCCGTAAAGCCCAGGCATCCTACAGCAATGATACACGCTATGACAGCTACTATGCGCCATTTTGTTTTATTCTGCATCTCTGCTCCGTTTTACAGCAAATAATGCCACAGCAACAGCCGCTATACCGGCACATCCCATCGGAAGTACGTTGATATCGCCGGTCTTGGGAGATCCGGGCGGAGGTGTGATGGTGATGGTAACGCTCTCCGGACTGTACAGCGGATTTCTCGCTGCAAATACGGATGTACTGCCGACTGTAAGCATCAGTGCAATTGCTGCGACAGCAAACAATTTTTTCATTAGATGGTACCTCCTTCGTCTATGATGAAATCATTCTTCTCTGAAATATTATGCCTTTTCATCGTTTGAATTATAGCATAACGACTTTTCAAATGCAAGTAGGTTTAGGCTTACTTATCACGTTGTTTTCAGAATTTCGGGCATGGCTTCGCCATGGAAAGCTTTTCTCTACCATACAACCAACCTTGCATCAGACGACGTTGAAAGCGATTTCCCAACATATGATCGTACGTAAAGCTTCCCTTGCTCCCTCGTTCTGTTCGATGTGTCTGCTTCTCCCGGCAGCCCACCGCGAAGAGAAACACATCTGCCTGTGATTTCGTTCAAAACAAGACTATATCATATCCTGTTCTGAAAATCTATGTCTATTTTGTTAAAAAAATGGGAATAATTATAGAATATACCACAAAATAGAATATGACACTGTAAAGGCATTATTCTTTTTTTCCCATCATGCTGCAGGCGATCCAGGAGGCGCATTTATTCCCCGCAAATTCAAATTCCACCCGGGCGCGCTGCTTTTTATAGTCCATGCGGGTGATCCGGCCGTTCAGGCCGCGAAAAAGAGGATCCTCCAGATGGACGGTATCTCCTTCTTTAAAGACGGTGAGCTGGCCTATTGTGCCGTCCTTCTCGAAGAGCCGCAGGGCAAATTCCCGGTCCGCGTTTTCCAGAAGAAATCGTTTCTCTGCTTCGCCGAGGCGGCGGACGATGCCGGTGATCCCGGCAAAATCACGGGTGGGGTTTAATTCTTCCCCCGAATAGACAAACACATAGCCCGGAAGAAGACTGTAGATCATATCCTGATTCTCCCCCCGGACTCTCTGCCTCTTTATGATCTGCGGGGAAAAAGCCCGCATGATTCCTCGTTTTTCCAAGATGGAGGCGATCCCGGCAGCCTTCTGGGTCTGACAGAAGAGGCAGTATACGAACAGGTCCGGATGCAAAGGGGCCGGTGCTGTCATTTCCTGCGAGATAGATTCTGTATCCATATGCCATCCTCCTCACAGGCTTTATGTTAACACAAATAGTCTTATTTAACAACCAGAAAAGTACAATATTTTGTTTTTCGATGCTACAAAGGTTTCCTATGCAGCCGGAAATCCTGTCCTGAAAGAACTGAAACCCCACGCGAATGTGTTTCTGCTCCACAGGCGGTATACAACGCATAAAAGCCCTGGCTCTGCCCCTTAAGGAGGAAGCAGTCCAAGGCTTTGCACTCTCATTCATCTACATAAGTTTTTTTCTGAGTATGCTTCTGTATATCTTCTTCAGAAAAGGCACTCTGGAGGCACGATATCTCAGCCAGAGAAAAACCTTTCGAACCGGATACATCCGGCAGTGAACTATGACATAGAATTTATACAAAGGATGATCCAGCGAGATAATCTTTCCATTCCTGATGAAAGAATCAAGCACGGCAACAATAGAACCTTCCGGAATATTTTTTTCTTTTGATATACAATTATCTCCAAGAAAAGTATAGTATCCATCATAAACTTCCACGACCCGATGGAGAACATACCTTCTTGATCCGCCCCTGTCATACATGGCTACATCATGTTTATGAAGCCCTTTTCCGTCATATCGCCGAATAACTACCAGATCTTTGTTCTGACGCAGCATAGGTTTCATACTGACGCCAGATATACGATAAACCAGTTTTTCATGCTCTGCTAAATATTCAGCTATCGACGTATTGACCGTTGTTCCTGATTCTCTTTGGATCATGTCTCCTATACTCCTGGTATAGCTGCCCCAGCATATTCCCTGTCTTTACTTATCCGCGCTCATTTTCCGGATAGGCCATGCCAGCAGAACGGCTCCGCCGACCATATTTCCGAGGGTTACGATCAGCATGCTTTTCAGCATGGCTGCAATTGAAACACCGTCCACCACACAGGCTGATACGACAAACACGCCCATGTTCGCAATGCAATGTTCAAATCCACTTACAACAAAACCTGAGATGCAGAGTGTAATAAGAAGGATCTTTGCCACCTCTTCTTTTGCCTTCAGTCCGCAGAGAACGCCAAGGCATACAAAGAAATTGCAGAGGATCGCCCGGCAGAACATCTGGCCGACCGGAATGGAAAGCTTGTTTCCGATAAAGCCTGCAAAATACCCGGCTGTTCCGGAGACGCCGGCTCCGACCCAGATCAGCGCAAAAATCAGGCAGCCGACAAAGTTGCCGAGATAGCTTACCAGCCATACTTTTCCGACTTCCTTCCAGGATACGCTTCCGCTGTACGCTCCGAAAGCCATGACAAAGTTGTTGCCGGTAAAGAGCTCGCCGCCGACCAGCACGATCAGGATGACGGCAATTGCAAATACTATGGCACTGAGGAATTTGCCCCATTCCGGGAATGTTCCCGAAAAGACATTTCCGACCACATTGCTGAATACGACAGCTACATCGATAAAGAAGCCTGCCATGATGGCCCGCAGAAAATACTTGAAGAAGCTGCCGTTCACCAGGCTGCTTTTTGCCTTTGACGCATTGGCTATCTTTTGTACATCATCAAAATTCATTTTATAAACACTTTCCTCTCCAATTCAAGTTTTCTTTCAGGCGGGTCTGTTCTTCTATATCTGAAGGAACCCGCCTGAACAAGTTATTTTATTTAACTGTGCGATTTTTTTTGACTATCAGCAGTTCATTTATTTTGCTGTGATATATCCTTTTGCTTTCAGCGTTTCCGCGCAGAGAACGGCTCCGCCGGCAGCGCCGCGGACTGTGTTATGAGAAAGGCCCACGAATTTCCAGTCGTAGAGTTTATCTTCTCTCAGACGGCCGATCGAGATGCCCATTCCGTTTTCGTAATTGACATCCAGCTTGACCTGCGGCCGGTTGTCTTCTTCCAGATACTGGATGAACTGCTTCGGAGCGCTTGGAAGATCCAGTTCCTGGGGAAGTCCCTTAAACTCGACCAGTGCCTTGATCAGCTCTTCTTTGCTAGCTTTCTTACGAAGTTTTACAAATACAGCTGCCGTGTGGCCGTTCAGAACAGGTACACGGATACACTGGCAGGTGATCACCGGGCTTTCTGCAGGTACAATCACTTTATCCTTGATCTCGCCCCAGAGACGAAGCGGTTCTTTCTCGCTCTTCTCTTCTTCTCCACCAATGTAGGGAATGATGTTCTCCACCATTTCCGGCCAGTCTTTAAAGGTCTTGCCGGCACCGGAGATGGCCTGATACGTGGTTACTACGACTTCGTAGGGTTCGAACTCTTTCCATGCCGTCAGGACGGGAGCGTAGCTCTGGATGGAGCAGTTCGGCTTGACAGCGATAAAGCCCCTCTTTGTGCCGAGGCGCTCTTTCTGGAACTCGATCACATCGAAATGCTGCGGGTTGATTTCCGGAACGACCATGGGTACGTCCGGCGTCCAGCGATGTGCGCTGTTGTTGGAAACAACCGGTGTCTCGGTTTTTGCGTAGGCTTCTTCGATGGCTTTGATCTCATCCTTGGTCATATCCACTGCGGAAAAAACAAAGTCCACAGTTGCAGCAACCGCTTCCACGTCACTTACGTTCATGACGACCAGTTTTTTGACAGCTTCCGGCATCGGGGTATCCATTTTCCAGCGGCCGCCGACGGCTTCTTCGTACGTTTTGCCGGCGCTTCTTGCGCTCGCCGCTACGGTTACGACTTCAAACCACGGATGATTTTCCAGGAGAGAGATGAATCTCTGCCCTACCATGCCGGTTGCTCCTAAAATACCTACTCTTAATTTATTACTCAAAGGTAACACTCCTTTCAAAAAAATCCTCATATCTTTTAT
>CACZPF010000250.1 GCA_902782975.1 uncultured Lachnospiraceae bacterium | reverse complement strand
CAGATCATGCGGGAAGGCCTGAAGCCGATGTCACGTAACTATGTACACATATCTCCTGATTACAATACAGCCGTCACAGTTGGTAAAAGGCATTCAAGATCCGATGGCAGTCCTGTAGTACTTATCATAAGAGCTCGTGATTTTGTAAGGGACGGACATGAACTTTTTATGTCCGCAAATGGTGTCTGGCAGGCACATGAAGTGCCTCCCGAATACTTATCCCTTTACGAACCATAAACCAGTTTTTAATTTGATCTCAAATAATCATTTCATCTGCATACTGAAAGGTTTTATCTATCGTATCGATTACAACAAAACGGCAGTCTCCGATCGGGCCTGCGTCTCTGTATGTAGAAAACGTATCCAGCGTCAGCAGACCTTTTTTCTCTTCGTACAAAGGTCTTTCTGCAGGCGTATGCCCAACCACCTGAAGCCTTCCGTCATGATACGGACGTATTTTCCCAAAGTACAATGCTTATAGTTTCTGCATCCTGACCCATATGGGCGAATCATCATTCCATAAATCCGCGACGCCGATGGTCCCTTCGTGGGAAAACAGACATTACCTGATCAAAGGTTTCCTCATACAGCTCAAGGTTTTTTTTCCTGTCCCCAGTCATCTGCCAGATCTCCCAGGAAGACTACACCCAATGGTGTCTCTCATTTTCAGGAAACATGAATCTCCGATTGTCAATCTTTTCCAGAATATCTGCAGCCGGACCACACAAATCTTTTAAATGAACATCCGGAATAACCAGTACCTTCATATACCATTCCCCTTTTCTGTATCAGTATACCATCTCTGTTAATAAAGTTTCAGTCTGAAAAACGATCATTTCCCTTGACTACATAGTCATTTTATTATACTATTTGGTTAGTCATTTGTATGCCATTATACCATAAACGGCTCTTTTATTACTACCTTGACAATCTTTATTCCATGAATTCCTGTTGATTCATTAATGTGAATACCTCAGACATTTAATAACTTTCATTCATGTCTGCAGTCACCATTTGCGCATAGAAGTAATTCTGATGTAATTTTAAGGTGATTCTGATGTAATTCTGTGATATTTCTGATAAAAGGGGGGAACCTTCATGACCATCGAAGAAATGAAGCAAAAAAAGAAGGAACTCGGATTCACTTATGCCATGATCTCGCAGGCATCCGGCATTCCGATTCCGACCCTGCAGAAAATCTTTCACGAAAAGACAAAATCGCCGCGCTACAGCACCATTTGTGCATTGGAGCAGGTTTTTAACACGAAATCTAATACATCAAATGTTGAAAGATCAACCTCGGCTCGGGCAAAAGATCAAGGTAAGAAGCCATATCCGGACACAAATTACAGTCAAAATTCAATGAATAACACCTCTCATGAAGAACTGACAACTGATAAAGATCAGAAATATATCATCACACCTGAGGGAGATTATATATGGACCATGCAGGGGTCCTATACGGTGGAGGATTATCTTGCACTGCCGGATGAGAAAAGAGTAGAGTTGATCGACGGTGTGATCTATGATATGGGAGCCCCCCGCTATGTCCATCAGTTAATAGCAGGAGAAATTTTCCGCCAGATCGCCAATTTTATTCTGGACAAGGATGGACGTTGCCGTGTATATATAGCTCCGGCTGATGTCCAGCTGGACAATGATAATCGTACGATGGTGCAGCCGGATGTCTTTATTCTTTGCGACTCGGCTAAAAGTGATAACCTGCGCATGTACGGTGCGCCGGATTTTGCACTGGAAGTCATCTCTCCTTCTACGAAGAAAAAGGATTTTGCCATTAAAACAGCCAAGTACATGAACGCCGGTGTGCGTGAATACTGGATCCTGGATCCATATCAGGGAGTGCTTCTGACTTATTATTTTGAGGAAGAGGATGCTCCGATAATTCGAGGCCTGGACAATCCGGTTCCTGTCAGGATCTATGATGGTGATCTGGTCATTGATCTGCAGCATGTTGTGCGTTATATTCAGGAAGCCAGAGAGCAGGGAACACTGTTATAAAGCAGGATTCTTAAAACGCCGGTCTATCATCAGTAATACCTGTTCAGGAAATGACTTGATGGCATAGAAATTTCCTCGATGTTTTAATTCAGCGGGTGAAAACAGCTGTACCGGAATTTCTTGAACTTAACGAACTGCCGCATGCCAAATTGGAGACAGTGCCGTTTTTTCATAACATTATGACAGGGGACGTATCCGTTAAACACAATATCGAATCGGTACTGTGTCGGACTGATACGTCCCCTGATTCTCTACTTCAGATATTTCCTGAGAGTCTTTCTTACTGCTCCGGGGCCTTCGATTTCTTCACGGAACATTTGTTCTATGGTTTCACCGATTCCTGCCTTATAAAGGTCTACACCAAAGATCACCTCGTTTGACAAGATCGGATGCAGCTGTCCTGTGAGAGATTCCGGTTCTCCTATTTTAATTCCACCTTCCAGAAGATCCTTCTGCAGCTGTCCGTTAATGGGGTCCGGTGCGAGTTCATAAGGTGTTCCGTCATCTCCGATCCCGAGAAGGTAGCGCATATAACCCGCTATGGCAAGAGGAATCGCGATTAGCCGTCCGGCATCGCCGTATTTTTCCATATATGCTTTTATCGTTACACCAAAACGAACACCTACCATCTGGGAAATATCTACGCAGAGGCGCTGGCAGGTATCGGGGATATATGGATTCGGAAATCGTTCCGTCAGCAGTTCCTCCATGAAGGCTT
>CACZPF010000249.1 GCA_902782975.1 uncultured Lachnospiraceae bacterium | reverse complement strand
TTTTTGAGGAGGTTAGAAGTTCAAGGCATCGAAGCCGTTTGAAGATTCATACCATTCAATCGATGCAGAGAGTTTCGCAATTACCTGAATAATTTAATCAGAAGTGAAAGGATATTAGAAGGTATTATGCAAAAACGTATGCTTTTTGTCTTTAATTCAAAAGCGGGGAAGGGAAAGATAAAAACAAAACTGCCGGAAATTATCGATATCTTTAACAGCCATGGATATGAAGTGATCATCCGTTCGACCCAGGCAAGAAGAGATGCCTACGAGCAGACAAAGCTGTACCATGACAAGGTGGATCTGATCGTCTGCAGCGGCGGGGACGGTACCCTTGATGAAGTCGTCACCGGTGTTATGGAAGTGAAAAGTAAGATCCCGATCGGCTACATTCCGGCAGGCAGTACGAACGATTTTGCCAACAGCCTTTTCATGCCGAAGACAATGGAGGAAGCAGCCGAGAATATTATGCAGGAAGTGCCGTATCATTGCGATATCGGAAGATTCAACAGCCAGACCTTTGCCTATGTTGCCGCTTTCGGTATATTTACGGATGTTTCTTATCAGACAAATCAGGACATGAAAAATGTACTGGGACATATGGCCTATCTTCTGGAAGGCGTGAAACGCCTCTTTGATATCAAGTCCTATCATCTGTCGATCGAGTGCGACCAGCTGACCGTGGAGGAGGATTTTATCTATGGTATGGTCACAAATTCCCGTTCCGTGGGCGGATTCAAGAATCTGACCGGGAAGAATGTGGACATGAACGACGGTCTGTTCGAAGTAACGCTGATCACCATGCCAAAGAATCCGATGGAACTGAGCGAGATCGTCAACGGTCTTCTCACGCAGGAAGATAATACGGATCTGATCCATTCCTTCAAAACCTCCTTTATCAGGATCAAAGGGCGGGAACCGGTCGCATGGACACTGGACGGGGAGTACGGAGGGGAAGTGGCTGAAGTGGAGATCGAAAATATGCATCAGGCGCTGAATCTTTATCTTAAGAGCACACGCAAGGCTGCGGAAATCGAAGAAAATCCCCCTTACCTGATCTGACGGCCACACAAAGGTGGAAGACCGGACCGGGGGAATCATGGCTTAAGGAGAGACAGAACGCATGGAAGAATATACAGATGTAAAAAAACTTTTCGGTTGTGACGTTTTTAATGACAGGGTCATGCAGGAGCGGCTGCCGAAAAAAACATACAGAGAACTGAGGAAAACCATTGAGGAAGGGTCGGAACTTTCTCTGGAGGTGGCGGATGTCGTTGCTCATGAGATGAAGGAGTGGGCGATCGAGAAAGGGGCGACCCACTTCAGCCACTGGTTTCAGCCACTGACCGGTGTGACGGCGGAAAAACATGATGCATTTATTACCACGCCCGGGAATGATGGGCAGATCCTGCTTTCTTTTTCAGGGAAAGAACTGATTAAAGGAGAGCCCGATGCTTCGTCCTTCCCTTCCGGAGGGCTCCGGGCTACTTTTGAAGCGAGAGGCTATACGACCTGGGACTGTACGTCCCCTGCTTTTGTGCGCCATGATGCGGCAGGCGGGACATTATGTATTCCTACTGCTTTCTGTTCCTACACAGGGGAAGCGCTGGATCAGAAAACGCCTCTGCTCCGGTCCATGGAAGCCGTCAGTCACGAGGCTCTCCGCCTGGTAAGGCTCTTTGGCAATACGACGTCTAAAAAGGTGACGCCCTGTGTAGGAGCCGAGCAGGAATATTTTCTCATCGATAAAGAAAAATGGATGCAGAGAAAGGATCTGATCTATACCGGCAGGACCCTTTTTGGCGCGATGCCTCCCAAAGGGCAGGAGATGGATGATCATTATCTCGGAACGATCCGTCAGAGGATCTCCGCCTATATGAAGGAGGTCAATGAAGAATGCTGGCGTCTTGGTGTTCCCGCAAAAACACAGCACAACGAAGTGGCTCCTGCCCAGCACGAACTGGCACCCATCTTTGCACCGGCCAATATAGCTGCCGATCATAATCAGATCATGATGCGTATTCTGAAGAAAGTGGCCAGCCGGCACGGGATGCGCTGTCTTTTACACGAAAAGCCCTTTGCAGGGGTCAATGGATCCGGCAAGCATAATAACTGGTCTCTCAAGACGGACGACGGGATCAATCTTCTGGAACCCGGCCGTACGCCCCATGAGAATGTCCAGTTTCTTCTGGTGCTGACCTGTATTTTAAAGGCGGTGGATACACATGCGGATCTTTTAAGGGAATCGGCAGCAGATGTGGGAAATGACCAGCGTCTTGGCGGGAACGAGGCTCCGCCCATCGTTATTTCTGTATTTCTCGGGGAGCAGCTGCAGGATGTGCTGGATCAGCTGATCAGCACAGGCACCGCTACGCACAGTAAGACAGGCGCCCGGCTGAAAACCGGTGTGCGGACGCTGCCCGATTTTATGAAGGATGCCGCAGACCGGAACAGGACATCTCCGTTTGCGTTTACCGGAAATAAGTTTGAATTTCGTATGGTGGGGTCGCGGGACTCTATTTCAAACTGCAATGTGGTGCTCAATACCATTGCGGCGGAAGCTTTTAGAGAAGCAGCCGACCGTCTGGAAAAAGCGGAAAACTTTGATGCGGCTGTCCATGACCTGATCAAGGAATATGCGGCTGCGCATCAGAGGATCGTTTTTAACGGGAACGGATATGCGCCGGAGTGGGAGGAAGAGGCAAAGCGAAGAGGACTTCCTGTTATTCCTTCCATGGTGGATGCGATCCCTGCCCTTACGACAGAAAAAGCGGTCAGGCTGTTTGAAGAATTTCATGTATTTACCAGAACGGAGCTGGAGTCCCGGGCGGAGATCCAGTATGAGATCTATGGCAAGGCTATCAATATCGAAGCACGCACCATGATCGATATGGCTACCAAGCAGATTATTCCGGCGGTCGTCCGGTATACGACGGTCCTGGCGGATTCCATCAATGCGGTGAAGGCAGCAGGTCCTGTTGACACCAGTGTCCAGATGGATCTTCTTCTTAAAACATCAAAACTGTTAAAGAGTACAAATTCCGCCATGGGAAAGCTGTCAAGGGTGGTGGATAAGATCTCCTCCTATAAAGAAGGCAGGGATAGAGCGGTATTCTGCCGTGAAAAAGTGGTACCTGCCATGGAAGCGCTCAGAAAACCTGTCGATGAGCTGGAGATGCTGGTGGACAAGGAAATGTGGCCCATGCCTTCCTACGGGGATCTGATCTTTGAGGTGTGAGTAAACTGTGAGCCGGATGATCGTGCCGAAAGCAGGACAGATGGTAAAGGCGTCATTCAGAGTGGATGACAGGTTTCAGGAAAAGAGTTAAAAGATGCCAGATATCATGAATTATTTAGAAGAGCAGGGTATTTCCAGATCCCTGCTCTTAAAAGTAGAAGAATTCCGGAATTCGTATCCGGTACCGGAAGAGGCGGCGCATCGTGTCGGCCTGCCGCTGATCCCGTTTTACGGGAAAGAGACTCTGGAAATGGCCATTGCAGGCATACTGGAAGGAGAAAACCTTCTGTTAACGGGCCCGAAGGCTACAGGAAAAAATGTCCTGGCCGAAAATCTGGCCTGGCTGTTTGGAAGACCGGTCTATAATGTTTCTTTTCATGTCAACACGGGGAGCGCAGACCTGATCGGTACGGATACCTTTGCCGATAATGAGGTAAAGCTCCGCAAGGGGATCATCTATCAGTGTGCCGAGACGGGCGGTTTCGGCGTTCTGGATGAAATTAACATGGCAAAGAATGATGCCGTGTCGGTTCTTCACGCCACGCTGGATTACAGACGGTTTATCGATGTTCCGGGTTATGACAGGATCGACCTGCATCCGGCGGCAAGATTTATCGGAACCATGAATTATGGGTATGCGGGCACAAAGGAGCTGAATGAGGCGCTGGTCTCGCGGTTTCTTGTCATCGACATGCCTCCTCAGACGGAGGAATCCCTTTCGTTTATCATTCGTACCATGTTTCCGGAGGTCAGGGAAGAGGCGGCCGAACAGTTTATCGGGCTGTTTCTTGATCTGCAGCTTAAGTCTCTGAACAGTGAGATCACGACCAGGGTGCTGGATCTGCGGGGGCTTTTATCCGCCATCCGGATCATACGGACGGGGATTTCGCCCCGGCGGGCTGTCAGGATGGGTGTGATCAACAAAACCTTTGACGTATTTGAAAAAAACATCGTGGAAGATGTTGTGATGACGAGAATTCCGGAGGACTGGACCAGGGAAGATGTCTATGGATGATACACGGAATCATGGAAGAACAGCCGGCCGGGAAGATCTCTCTTTGGCTGACCGTGAGTCTGGAGGCGGAGACAGGACTGTGTGGAATGAAAAAGAGGAGGATCTCTCCGGCGATGATTTCCGGCTGGAGATAGAGAACCGGATGAAGAATCTTCTGTGGACCGTGAGCGGCGATTATTCTATCTCTATGAAGCCGGATGCCGCTCTTTTCCTGCGCTCCCGGGAGATCGCCCTCTACGAAGGCATCCGGCAGGGAGCCTTTGCGCGTTATTATGACAAGGATCAGGTAGGGCTGTATCTGATCAAAAAAATATTTATGGGTGCCGGGGAGAAGAGTCTGACCGTCGTCTCGCAGCTCTGCATAGAAGAAGCAGTGATGGATAAGATCTGCGCTGAAAGGCCGGGGATCCCCTCCATTGCCCGAAAGGCGTTCCGGGATATCCTGGAGCAGGAATATGAAGAGATGCCGTCTCCCAATGATATGGTTTCGATGCTTAGAGTAACGGTACTGGGAGAGCGGTCCTCCGGGCGGCGTCTGGAGCGGACGAAGCGGATGGAGAAACTTCTGAAGATCCTCCGCAGGGCAGCAGATGCCAGGGACACCATGGCGCTGATCCGGGTCATCGATGATCTTTATAATGCGGCGGCGGATCCTTTGTTTCCTGTTCAGAAGGGAAGCCTGGAAGCGGTGCTGGCCGTGACCATGGAGGATCTGACAGAGTACGGGTGGGAGGATTACCTCACAGAGGA
This sequence comes from uncultured Lachnospiraceae bacterium, assembly GCA_902782975.1. Classification (GTDB taxonomy): domain Bacteria; phylum Bacillota; class Clostridia; order Lachnospirales; family Lachnospiraceae; genus Blautia_A. Next base: position 1,162 of record CACZPF010000249.1, on the reverse strand, counting down.
AGTATACGAGGATGCCCTGGAAGCCTATATATCTCAGCTTTCCGCCCAGGCACTTTCTGTGGAGGATCAGCAGATCACCCGTGAGATGGAGGATAAGCGCAAAAAGAAGCACCAGATCATCACCGTATCTCCGGAGATCCTGAAAAAAACCTACAGCTATGTGGAACTGAATTATGGGAAGACATATCTGTCAAAGCAGGAACAGGAACAGATGAACCGCCGGTTCTGCAGAGGAATACACAGCGGCTGCAGTCTGTATTTTACGGAGGGGATCCTGAAAAACCCCGTAAAGCGGAATTATCAATATGAGTATGCCAGACGGCTCCGCAATAAAAACATCTATTTATATCACGACAGATACCGGATCGTGCAGAAAAATATCCTGGATCTGACAAGACTTCTGAAAAAATCTCTTGTGGTGCGAAGTGAAGTGTACCAGGTCCTTTCGGACAGGGGAACAGTGGTCCCCTCGAGGCTGTGGCGTGTGGGCAGGAGCAGGGAGGGACGGCTTTTTACCAGAAACCTGAAGGGGGATGCCGTGGATTTTGTGGTGGATGTGCTGATCGATGCCAGCGGCTCCCAGATGAACCGGCAGGGAGATGTGGCTCTTCAGGGGTATATGATCGCCCAGGCGCTTTCCAATGCGGGCATTCCCTGTCGTGTGATGAGCTACTGTACCTTCTGGGATTATACGATCCTGCACAGGTTCAGACAGTACGACGACCCGGCTTCGGCCAACGAAAATATATTCAGCTATACGTCTTCCTCCAATAACCGGGACGGCCTGGCTGTAAAAGCGGCGGGATACGGCCTGCTATCGAGAAGCGAAGAAAAAAAGATCCTGATCGTTCTGAGCGACGGCCGTCCTTACGATGTGATCCTTAACCGGCCGAATTCGGAAAATCTTACACCCTATTACGGAAAGGAAGCGGTTTCTGATACAGCGGCGGAAATCAGGCGCCTTCGCTCCCAGGGAGTCAGTGTTCTCGGTGTTTTTGCGGGGGAGGAGTCGGATCTTTCAGCCGAAAAAGTGATCTTTGGAAAGGATTTTGCCTACATCAGGGATATCCGCGGGTTTTCCCGGATCGTGGGGCGGTATCTTACAAAACATCTTGAAGCAGATACGGAATAGACCTGAATCATAAAAGTGCAAAAAAAAACC
>CACZPF010000248.1 GCA_902782975.1 uncultured Lachnospiraceae bacterium | reverse complement strand
TAATCAGTATATAAGCAAAGCGATCTGTGAGAGCTCCTGTTATGCCAATACACAGAAGACGATGGAACTCGGCAAAAAGATCGGAAGGCGCTTTGCAGAACTGGCAGGTGCCCGCTCCCTTAAAGATCTTCTTTCTCTTCCGCCGGAAAAAGTCCTTGAATATTCTGAAATGATCTTCAATGCACCGACAGAATATCCCCGGCCTTTTGAAAGGGTATGCGATGGGAAGCTTCTGCCGCTGAATCCATATGAAGCGCTCCGTTCCGGTATTGCCCGGCATGTCAGGGTAATGGCCGGCTGTACCTCAGGAGAATACGATACCGCATCCTATGGCCGGTCGGAAGAAGAACTTCTGGCCATCATAAAGGGACTGTTCGGGGACAGAGCATCCGAAGAAAATTTAAACAGATATATAAACAGCGATCCCTCCCGGGAGCGAAGAGCCGCGATCATGGACTTCCGATGCGACCTGGCAGTCCGTATGCCCATTCTCTGCATGCTGGAAGCGCAGGCTGCCGGCGGGGCGGATACCTATCTGTACTTTTTCGATTATCTTCCGGAAGGCGATTTCCTGCGTTCGCAGCATCTTTTTGAGATTCCGTTTTTCAACGATAAACTGGAGATCCCCATGGATATGGACGTAACGCTTCATCAGCCCGTACAGGGCAATCATCCGGACCATTCTCTTGTTCCTCAGATCCAGGGCTGCTGGGCAGGCTTTGCCCGTACAGGAAACCCGGGAGGTCCGCACATCGGCTGCGAATGGCCGCCGTACCGTCTGGATAACAAGGTGACCATGGTCATGAAGCAGGGCATCTGGAATGCCTTCAGGGATTTCCGCAAAACAGATACCTCCATCACACAGCCGCTGATGAATATGTAAAAGCTTTATGCATCAGAAGAAAAAATAGGTTCTATGATTGCCGTCTGCAGCAAGTTCCGCAGACAGTTTGCCTTTAGAGAACCGAAAAACTTCTTCTCTACTCTTCGTCATCTTCCGAAGGCGACAGAGGATAGATTATCGGTTCTTTTCCAAGACAGCGCACACAGTAATCGACCAGCATACAGGACCATAGAACTCTCTGGCGGATGACGGGGTCATCCAGAGATTCCTCCAGATGCTTATATATTGTAAAAATATATATCAATTTCATTATAGACCAAAAAAGGAACGTACACAATGTCGAAAAAGCACAAGACTGGCCGACTTTTTTGTGCTTTTGCCGCTGTAAAAAAGGATGTTCGTTTTCTTCTGAGAACAAAAAAGGGACGGTTCTTTATTCTCCCCGAAAGAGAAAAAGAACCGTCCCTCTTTAACTTCAAAACTGATCGAAAAATAATTCCAATGTGAATTATTTGATGGTAACCTTTGCGCCGACAGCTTCGAGCTGCTTCTTGAGTTCTTCTGCTTCTGCCTTGGAAACGCCTTCCTTGAGGATCTTCGGAGCGCCTTCTACAAGGTCCTTAGCTTCCTTCAGACCAAGACCGGTGATACCACGGACTTCCTTAATAACCTTAACCTTCTCTGCACCGAACTCGGTAAGTTCTACGTCAAATTCGGTCTTCTCTTCTACTGCCTCAGCGGGGCCGGCTGCTGCAACAACAACACCTGCTGCTGCGGAAACGCCAAACTCTTCTTCACATGCCTTTACAAGGTCATTCAGCTCTAATACGGATAACTCTTTAATAGCCGCAATAAATTCTTCGGTTGTAAGCTTTGCCATTATAATTTCCCTCCATTAATATATTTTTATTATCGTTTATACTGCCAGTGCTGATTATTCAGCTGCAGGTGCCTCTTCCGCAGGGCTGTCTTTTTCAGCGATCTGCTTAATAACACGTGCAAAATTGGTAATCGGAGACTGCATGCTGCCAAAGAGTCTTCCAAGAAGAACCTCTCTTGACGGGATATCAGCCAGTGCCTGAAGTCCCTTGGCGTCGCTGTACTTGCCTTCGATCACGCCGGCGATCAGCTCCATCTTCTGGAACTGTTTTGCATACTTTGCAAGAATTCTTGCAGGTGCTGTAGCATCCTGTGCAGAAACAGCAAGAGCATTGGTTCCGTTCAGATGATCGGACAGCTGCTCGAAATCTGTTCCGGCAAATGCACGATGCATCATTGTGTTTTTGTAAACCTTGTACTGTACACCGGATTCTCTGAGCTCTTTACGAAGAATCGTATCCTGCTCAACAGTAAGTCCGCTGTAGTTTACAAGTACGACCGCCTGTGCATCCTTCACAGTATTGACGATCTCTTCTACAACCGGTTGTTTCAGCTCAACTTTTGCCATGAATTGGTACACCTCCTTATAGATTTTGGTGACCGCCGTCGCATAAGGTATCTGCAAAAAGAAAAGGCCCTACTGCCAGACAGTAAGGCCCTGAATCATTCAGAGATTTAAATATCCTCGGCAGGCGTCCATAACAGACTTACACTCAAAAGTACCTGCTGTCTTCGGCAGCGTTCTTTAAGAAAATACCACACTCTTCCGGGTGTGTCAACACCTAAAATGATTTTTTCCGAAATACTTCCGGTATTCTATTTCGTTCCGAATATACGGTCACCGGCATCCCCAAGCCCCGGACAGATATAGGCATTGTCATTGAGCTCACGGTCCAGATGGCCAACATAGATCTGTACATCCGGATGCTCTCTGTGCAGTCTTTCCAGACCTTCCGGCGCAGCAATAATGCACATGAATTTTATATTTTTACCGCCCTTCTGCTTGATAAAGTCTACCGCCGAGCAGGCAGAACCGCCTGTCGCCAGCATCGGATCCACAACCACGGCAATTCGTTCTTCAATAGGATCCGGAAGCTTGCAGTAATACTCATGAGGTTCATGCGTCACAGGATCTCTGTAGAGACCGATATGGCCTACCTTAGCGGACGGAACCAGCGTAAGAAGACTGCTCACAAGCCCGAGCCCTGCCCTGAGGACAGGAATGATCGCCAGTTTTCTGCCGGATATCACCGGAGTCATACATGTCTCAATAGGTGTCGTCACCTCTACATCTTTCAGAGGAAGGTCTCTCAGGGCTTCATATCCCATAAGGATCCCGATCTCTTCCACCAACTTACGAAACTCGTTTGTTCCGGTATTCTTATCCCTCAGCATCGAAATCTTGTGCTGTATCAGCGGATGGTCCATGATAAAAACGTTTTCCATAAATGATTCCTCCTCCTGTATTTGCAACTTCTAATTTCATGCACGGTGCAGGGTCCGTGTTTTTTCCCGCACGGTCTTATGCCTGATTCAGGATCCATGTTTTTTCCCCACGGTCTGTGCATGTTATATTCTCTGCCTGTCTTTTTAACCGTTTATATACTACCATTAATGCGCACCTCTTGGCAAGGGCGAAATACACTCTTCACATTTTGGTCTGAAAACAGAAAACGCGGGCGGAAAGGAATCGCCGTTCCTCGCCGCCCGTGGATCATGGACAGGGATTATTTTGTACGTGTATACAGATTGATCTCAAGAACCATCGGTTTTGAACCGATCACAAGGAAATTCCGCTCATCTCCGTTCAGATTCCGTCCTTCTGTGAGCGCTCCGTCCTTTACATAGAATTCCTTTTTACTGACTGTAAAGGCAGTCCGGGCAGGATTCTTCGCCCTGATTCCGAGGTTGCATGCAATACCGCAGAAAAGGAACCGGTCATCACCGTACCGGAGCAGGAAGCCGCCGCCGATCGGGCCGTTCTCCCTGCGATGGCCGCTTTCACCCATATGATTCGTGACACCACCGTCGCCATAAGTCACAGAAAACGTATACTTGTCGGTTTCAAAAACACATCCTGCCGCTTTCTGATCTTCTCCCTGTTCCAGGAAAGCCATGATCCTGCCCTCCATCTGTGCTTTGCGTATTTCCGGCTGAAGCACTTTCAGAATGCCATAGGCTTCCGCAAGGATCTCCCCCGCATAAGGAGGCGGAGCGATCAGATCCGTATTCAGCTGCGACAGAAGATCCTGCTCCGAAAGAGGAATGATCATCCCTTCGATTCCAAACGGGCTGAAGCACAGGAGATTATATGCAGCAGCCGAAAACAATGCCTTGGACGCAGAATCCTTATTCTGGGCAAGTTCCGGGATCACCAGCGGATTTGCGGCCGCATAGTCGTCCGCGATCTTTTTAAACTCCGGCGTATAAATATCCGGTCCGTAAAGATCGATGGCAGGCGCTGCAGCACGCCAGATCTTATGGAGCCTTGTGATGGGGCCGCCGGAGGGCAGCATATCCTCCGGGATCCCGCCGTCCGCAGGCACACAGTTCATAAACATAGGCAGCGGATATACCTCTTTGCCGGCTGCAGCGATCCTCTGGACGGCACTGCCCAGAGCCCAGGCCATAAAATTCTCTCCGGCGAAGGTTCCAAAAACATCTTCCCAGCTCCCATTCTTATCGTACAGGGCCGCGATATTCTCCGGCACCGGCATCTTCCATGCCTCTTCGGCAGCCTCCGAACAGTCTCTCACCGATCCCCAGGAGCCGGTCTCATTTTCCACCTGGATCATGATCACGGTGTGCTGTTCGTCGGTTTCCTTCAGGTGCTCCATCAGGTGTACAAAAGCCTTCTTATCCAGTTCCACCGCCTCACTGCAGAAGGGCGAAACGCATTCCCTCAGATCCCCTTTGATATCCCGGAGATAAAAGTATGCAGGATCTCTCTTCATCCAGGCAGGAATATACTGGGACTGGCCGTTTTTCCAGAGCCCGAACCACAAAAGCACAAGTCGTACACCATGTTCCCGGGCCTGGCGGATCACACCGTCTGTCAATGTAAAGTCATATACACCCCTCTCCGGTTCCAGGGCTTCCCAGTATACCGGTGTCAGATAGCAGTTTCCGCCCAGTTTTTCAAGTCCCGGCCAGACATTTGTCTCCAGATAGGACAGGTCCGAACCGCTGGAATTATGGAATTCCCCGCCCCAGATGACAAAAGGCTCTCCGTCTACCATCAGGTCCATCCGGCCGTTCTCCTGTTTCAGATATGGCAGCATTCCCATGATATTTTCCCCTTTCTTTTTCTGGCAGCCTGCATCTGCCAATGTCCAGTTTCTGTCAGCCCTTCACGCCGCCTACAACGATACCCTTTACAAAGTATCTCTGGAAGAAGGGATAAACAACAAGGATCGGCACCGCACCGATCACGGCGATCGCCATACGGATACCAACGCTCGGAAGCTTGGAGACATCCACACCGGAGGAGACCGT
>CACZPF010000247.1 GCA_902782975.1 uncultured Lachnospiraceae bacterium | reverse complement strand
GGCAGCGGCGCGGGACGGTTTGGCAGTACGCCTGCCGCACCGGGACGCCGCCATGCGGCGCCGCCGGAGAAGGTGACCACCTATCTGGGCAGCAAGCCGGTCCCCGGCACAGCGGGCGGCATCGATTACGGCGTCGGCGACCGCGTGCGCCACGTAAAGTTCGGCGAGGGCACCGTAAAAGACATGGTGCAGGGCCGCCGCGACTGGGAAGTGACCGTGGAATTCGACGACGTGGGCATCAAAAAGCTTTTTGCCGCCTTTGCGGGGCTGAAGAAGGTGTGAGATTTAGGAAATACCGCGGCAACAAAAGCAGGCAGGTGACGTGAAATAAGGAGCGTCAGCCTGCCTGCTTTTGATATGATCCAGGATGATCAATATCAGATTATTTCCAGGAAATCGTGAGCTTTCGCCCCGTTTCCGCGCAATCCGTCAGATACATGTTGATCAGAGTCTGGTAAGGGATTCCGTTCTCCTGAGACAAATCTTTAAAATATGCAATGGTATCGACATTGATGTTGATGGTGATCTGCTTGTAAAACCTGTTGGAATAGGGATTCTTGCGTGGGTTTAGCTCTGAAATATTGTATTCGTCTCTCATTTTCATCTCTCCCCCGTTTGATAGAAATCGGTTTCGTTTTTTGTAGCTTTTCTTGCAGAGATAATGCGGATCCGTTCATCTCTGCCGCGATAGCAGTGGCTGACGATACATAACCTCATCGATGCGGAAATGCCGATAATCAGGAATCGGTCCTCGTCAGTTGAATGGTCGGGGTCATCAAAAAGCAGTGCATTATCATCATAAAAAACTGTCATGGCTTCCAAAAATGAGATGCCATGCTTGTGGATGTTGATCCGGTCTTTTTCATCGTCCCATTCGAAGCCGTTTATAGTCATAATTATATTATAAGTATCATCTGCGGATTGTCAACACCAAAACAGGGTCATGCAGGGGATACCAATGGGATTATTGGGAAGAAGGCCGTCTTTAATGATGATGCAGCAGATAATAACACACCTGAGAAGAGAAGGCTCTGTCTTCCGGAACATTGATGGGGTCAAGGCCCAGTGTGTTCCGGATCTTGTTGATACGGTAAACCAGAGTATTTTTGTGCATGTGCAGTTCGGTGCTGGCCTTCACCATATTATGATTGCTTTTTGACATAATGGTTGTGATATTGGTGAAATCCCGCCAGAAATCAGGTGTCTGAAGCGAGATATATGTGCTGAACACATCTCGATATTCGCTCATGGGCACCTGTGCCCGCAGATACTGATCAACGTAATTATAGAAGTGAAGGACGTCGTTTTCTCCTCGGGCGACGTTTTTATACAGCCATCTGCAATGACGAAAACCGCTGTGATATCGCTCCAGTTTGTCCTGAAGGGAGCCTATATAAAAACAGTATTCGGAACCGGCTTTTTTCAAATAACCCCGAAACGTCACCAGATAGGATTCGGCAACGTTGTAAAAGGAGGAAGAGTCCAGTGCTTCCTTGGGGATAGTGAGATAGAAGAGGGCTTCGTTTTCTCCTGTTGCAAACAGGATGTCCTGACCGGAATACAGTGGGGCCTTTTTGCAGATCGAAATAAGCTCTTCCGAACCAACCTTTCCGTCTGTGACGATCAGCAGCGGAAGGCGGATCGCATCGTGACGATAGCCGAGCGTTGCGGCCTGTGCGTTCAGTTCCTGAACGTCAGGTTCATCCATCCAGAGCAACTGGTTAAAGAATCGGTCCATAGAAGACGTTCGGCGCATCTGCGCCTGTTTTTGATATTCATATTCCAAAAGTCCTTCTATGGAAGCCTTTAGAAGCTGAGCAAGAGGTCTGACTTCATCCGGACTGCCGGTGATTCCGACGACACCGACGGTCTTGTGGCGGTATTCGATAGTCAGATTGATCCCGTGCTTTGTTCCCAGATAGTCGCCTTCTTTATAAATATCCAAAATAGGTGTCTGTTTGGAAACCATCAGGTAGGCTGCTTCGTGAAAGGATCCGATGCGGGATGGGTCGGAACTGGCGATGATGATGCCGGACTCATTCATAATATTAATATTGTATTTCGTCGCGCCTTCAAAGTGCTCCAAAAGACTCTGGGCAATACTCTCATCTAACATTTTTCCAGCTCCTTTTTATTCAGATTGTAGCCTAATTGATAGTTAATATTCCTAAGAAAGCACTGCTTTTTTTGTATCGTCGACACAAAAAAGAAACGCCCTTTTTGTGCTTTGGTCATTTGGTAAAAAAAGGTGGTGATGCTACCATCAAAAAAACGGATCGATGGATATTCATCGTCTGAAAATGAAAAGGAGAACGATTATGAAAAAGATGTCCAAGGTTTTGGCACTTATCCTGGCACTTGCAATGGTCCTGACGGGCTGCAGTACCGGTGATAACGGAAGCACTGCCGCCGATACTACGACCGCTGCTCCTGCTGCTGACAGCACGACGGCCGCCCCTGCCGCTGACAGTACAACGGCTGCTCCTGCTGAAGACAACAAGGCTACGTTCAAAATCGGTATCATGACCGATACGGTTACCCAGGGTGAGGAAGCTTATCGTACGGCGGAAGAAATGGTAGCTAAGTACGGAGAGGACAGAGTGGTCCATATGACTTTCCCGGACAAGGCTTCCAGTGAACAGGAAGTGACGATTTCCACCTTTATGAGCCTGGCCAGCGATCCGGATATGAAAGTTATCGTAGCCGCATACGCGATGGAAGGCACCACAGCTGCTTTTCAGAAGATTCGTGAAGTGCGCCCGGACATCGTTCTGCTGGGCGGCGCACCTACGGAGGATCCGGCGGTCCTTTCCGGTGCGGCAGACCTGATCGTCGGTATGGACTATATCGGAATGGGCACGGAGGTTGCCGAGACTGCAAAGAGAATGGGCGCTACGACGCTGGTTCATTATTCCTTCCCGCGCCATATGGCCAACTCCATCTATCTCGCCCGTCATGATGCGATGCAGGCGAAGTGCAAAGAACTCGGGATCGAATTTGTAGATGGTACGACGCCTGACCCGATGGCAGAAGCCGGTGTTTCTGCGACCCAGCAGTTTATCATGGAAGACGTACCGCGTAAAGTTGAACAGTACGGTAAGCAGACTGCGTTCTTCAGCACGAACGTGGGTATGCATGAAGCTCTGATCAAGAGCATCTATGAGCAGGGCGCTCTGTTCCCGCATCCGGATACCCCGTCTCCGTTCTACTGCTATCCCGGCGCTCTGGGTATTGAGGTACCTGCCGAAAAGAACGGCGATGCGGACTGGATGGTCGAGCAGATTGCAGCCAAGCTGTCTGAAAACGGCATGAGCGGCCGTATGGGCGTTTGGATGCCTCCAGCCATGCCGCTGGTCATCGAATCCCTGTGTGAGTATGGAAACCGCGTAGTCAGCGAAGGATATGGCGAAGGCGAGTTCTTACAGCCTCAGATTCTGGAAGACGTTGTGAAAGATCTCGGTGAAGGCCGTTACAGCTGCAGTGTCTACACAGAGGGTGATTTCAATAACTATTATGTATATCTGAGCGAAACGGTTCTGATCGGCGAATGATAAACCGATAGACGACGATTTGAGAATTGTTCAAGGCGGCCTTGTAAATGGCAAGACCGCCTTTTTTAGAGAAGAAGGAGGGGATCAGATGTCTCCCAAACCAGTGCTTGCATTTCAAGATATAAAAAAGCGCTTTGGTGAAAACCTGGTTCTGGATGGTATTTCATTTACGGTCCAGCCGGGAGAGATTATTTCACTTGTCGGAGAAAACGGAGCCGGAAAGTCCACTCTGATGAACATCCTGTTCGGTATGGATGTGATTGCGCAAACGGGTGGATTTGAGGGCAAAATATATATTGACGGAGAAGAGTCCGGCATATCAAGCCCGCAGGATGCGATCGCAAAGGGAATTGGTATGGTACATCAGGAATTCATGCTGATCCCGGATTTTTCGGTTATGCAGAATATCAAGCTGAACCGGGAGCCGGTGCGTAAGAACCTGATCAGTCGGCTGATCGGCAAAAGTCTGGATACGATCGACGTTGCCGCTATGCGGAAAGATGCGGAAAAGGCGATGGAACGCGTCGGGATCGACGTGGAGCCGGAAGAGCGGATCGCCATGCTGCCTGTCGGTATTAAGCAGTTTGTGGAGATCTGCAGAGAGGTGGATAAGGAAAACATCCGCCTGATGGTCTTTGATGAGCCGACAGCGGTCCTGACTGAGACCGAAGCGGAAAAACTGCTGGATTGTATAAGAGATTTTTCGGCGCATGGGATAGCAAGTATCTTTATCTCACATCGTCTGGACGAGGTCATTTCCATCTCTGATCGTGTGGTCATTCTGCGGGACGGTATGTTGGTTGCCGATGAGAAAACAGAGAATCTGACAAAACAGGAGATTGCGGAGAAGATGGTCGGCCGTGCGCTGGTGGATGATTATGCATCCGACAGGGAACGTACTATCAGTGCAGAAGACATCATCCTGGAGTTTCAAAATGTCAGTGTGGAAATGCCCGGCGAAGAGCTGAAAAAAGCAAGCTTTAAGGTAAGACGGGGCGAAATATTCGGAATAGGCGGTCTTGCGGGACACGGAAAGATCGCTGTGGCAAATGCCGTTGCAGGGATGTATCCGTCTGAGGGCGATATCCTGTTAAATGGGGAAAAGCTGCATGTAGACAGAATCGGTGAAGCGCTGAAGCATGACATCGCCTTTGTGTCGGAGGACCGAAAGGGCGTGGGGCTTTTACTGGACCAGTCGATCACGAATAATATCACTTTTTCCAGTATGCGTCAAAAAGGACATTTCTTAAAAAAACTGGGCTTTTTTACACAGTTTGACAAGAAGCGGGCAGCCGCGGAGGCAAAGCGGCTGATCGGCGAGATCGGAATTAAATGTATGTCCCCGGAGGATCCTGTGGGGAGCCTGTCAGGAGGAAATCAGCAGAAGGTCTGCTTCGCGCGCGTGCTCTTGGCGGAGCCTAAACTGCTGTTTGTGTCAGAACCGACCCGCGGAATTGACATCGGTGCCAAAAAAGTGATTCTGAACTACTTGCAGAAGATGAATTCCGAGCAGGGTGTCACCGTTGTCATGGTATCTTCGGAACTCAATGAGCTGCGTTCTGTATGCGACCGGATTGCCATCATTTCCGGCGGGGAATTGCAGGGAATCCTGCCGCCCGATGCGTCCAATACCACGTTTGCCCTGATGATGTCTGGAGATAAAGAAGTGCGCCAGGAAGGAGGTTCGGAAAGTGTCTAAAGTGAGATTCGTTATAGACAAGATAGGCCTGCCGAGACTGATCGTCAGTGTTTTCCTGATCATCCTGCTGATCGTAGTGGCAGTATTCGATCTGTCGCTGTCCATGACTATCAGTCAGTGTATTGCACGTACCGGGATCAATATGGTTCTGGCTTATTCCATGGTTCCGGCGATCAAGTCCGGTATCGGAATGAATTTCGGCCTGCCGCTGGGAATCTGCTGCGGACTGGTATCCGGTCTGATCAGTCTGGAGTATAACCTGACCGG